>CATLIJ010000011.1 GCA_949948825.1 uncultured Clostridiaceae bacterium | reverse complement strand
GGAAGCTTCTGGCAATATGTGAGTTTATGAGAATGGCTCCTGATAAACATTTATTTTCCATCAAAACATTAATAACTATTAACAATTAATGATAATTGACCGATATATAAAGTGAAAATATATATCGAAAGGAAGGAAGCAGTATGGCAAAGGAAGAGATTACCCCCAGCGAATGGCTGATTATGGAGATTCTTTGGGCATGCAGGGAGCCTTTGACCTCCTCCCAGGTCTACAAAAGGATGCAGGGGAATGTGGATATGTCCATGAGGATGGTGCGGGTGCTGATGAACCGCCTGAACCAGAAGGATGTTCTGGGCTACACGGTGGATGAACATGATTCGAGAGTTTATCATTATTATGCACAGAAATCAAGGGAGGAATGTGTGAGGGAAAAAAGCAGAAGGTTTGTGGACAGTTATTTTTCCGGCAATGGGACCAATGCCATGGCAGCGCTTTTGCAGAGTTTTGACCTGACGGATGAGCAGATTAAGGAACTGGAGAAAATTCTGGGGAAAAGCAGGGAGCAGGGGACAGAATCCTCAGATAAGGAGGGTGGCCCTCATGCCTGAATGGTCATGGATCGGCAGACTTCTGAATTTCTGCTCGGCATATTATACAACCCAGCTTGTGCGGTGTGGAGTTTTTTCCTTTTTTCTAATGGGACTTGTGATGCTGTTTCGGAAACTGTTTTTTACAGGGCAGACATTCATGAGGGGGCTGTTATGGTCATCTTTCCTGCTTATCCCGTTCCTGGGCAGGCTGAAGCTGTTCTATGAGAATCAGGCTGTGGTGGAAATAACAGGGTGGATAACCCATAAAATCATGACTTGTCTGTGGGCTGACCGCATTTATATGGCAGGAATTTTTATAACCGCAGCCTGCATATTCAGAAAACGACGGAGCCTGAGAAAGGCGGCTTCCAGGATGAAAAAGGTTTCGCTGAATAATATGCAGATCAGAATTACAGACATGAAAGTCACACCATTTACAGTTGGGCTGTTGAAACCAGTGATTGTTATTCCTGAAGTAATATGGGAAAGTTACAGTCAAGAGGAGTTAATGACAGTTGTGCAGCATGAGCGGACCCATATCCAGCTGGGACACTTGTGGTTCGGGTTTGCGTGGGATATCCTGCGTTGTCTCTTATGGGTGAATCCGTTTCTGACAATGTTTCAGAAACAGTTCCGGGCAGATTTGGAGGATATCTGTGACAGGGTGTGCATACAGCGCAGCGGGAGAACGGCCCTTGAATATGGCATGGTACTGCTGAAAACCCTGAAACTGCTGCGCTTCGGAACGAATGATACGCCGCCTGCGGTTACTTATGCAGGGGAAAGAGAATTTGCAGATATGAAAAGGCGGATGGGTGAGATTGCCGGCTTTTGTCCATACAGAAAAAGAATGTGCGCAGTCATGGCAGCTGCCGCCATTCTGGTGATTGGGACGCTGTTGCTGGCGGTACATACCCATTCCTATGCCCGGTGCAATGAAAGCAGAGATATTATGATTGGAAAATATGACAATGAGCCTGAGATTGTTTCTTGTGACACAGAAAAACTAAGCCAGATGATTTCATATGATGACAGATATGTTTATGTTGAGAGAGAAGCCTTTGAGAAGTTTTTGAGAGAAAATAATGCAAATGGAGAAATATGGATTATGTTTGGCGGATTTTATAAACTTCCGGGGTTGGCAGGCATAGCAGAATCCTGTATTTATGAAGGCAATTCAAAAAACAGGATCATACAGATTCCCTATGAAAGTATAAGAGATAACTGGTATTATAAGCTCCTTGAAATATGCCTGAGAATAAGAAAAGACACGGAGATAATCTATTTATGAATGAATATATAAAGAACCGGGTACATGAACTGTACTGGAATGAAGATATAAATTGTGCAAGAACAGCAATGATTTGTTTGAGTGAACTGTTTGAAACTGCTATTGAACAGCAAACAATCTGGTCTGCGGTTGGATTGCATGGTGCTGGCGGTTACAGGGCGCAGTGCGGCTTGGTTGAAGGCACACTTATGTTCATAGGAATTTATTTCCATGTGCTGGGGAAAACAGAAGATGAAACCGTATCCGCCTGTTACAACTTTGCATCTGCTTTTGAAAAGACATTTGGTTCTTTAAGATGTTTTGAACTACGCCCCACGGGATTTTCAGAAAACGATCCACCTCATATGTGTGAAAATTTGACTTGTAATGGAATTGAATTTGCGTATCAATATATTATAAATCAGCATTTGCCAGCCAAAGACTGGCAGGACAAATCATAAGGAGGGATCTGTCATGAGCGAACTGTTAAGATTTGCCAACCGGGAAGAATTTCGCGGATGGCTCTGTGAACATTGTCTGTCAGATGAAGGTATTTGGCTTCTGTTCGGCAAAGCGGGCGGACCAAAAACCATAAAAGCGGGAGAAGCACTGGAAGAGGCTCTCTGTTTTGGCTGGATTGACGGACAGATGGAAAAAATTGATGATAAGACGTATAAGAAATACTTCTCTCTGCGCAGGGAGAATAGCAAATGGTCAGAAAAGAATAAGACATTGGTAAAAAGCCTTGAAGAACAAGGGCTTATGACTGACTTTGGCAGAAAGAAAATAGATGAGGCCAAGAAGAACGGTCAGTGGGACGCTCCAAACCCTCTGGCAATCATTACAGAGGAACAAATCGCCTGTCTGTCGGCAATTTTGAAAGGGTATGAACCTGCCTATACAAATTTTCAGGCCATGTCCCCATCTGTAAGGAAAACTTATACACGGGCATACCTTGACGCAAAGACAGATGCTGGACGGGAAAAGAGGATTGCCTGGATGGTAGACAGACTCAATAAAAATCTAAAACCCATGTAATCAATTTGAAAGCTAAGAAACTGGTCTTATCAGGAGAATGCAGATGTGACGAAACAGGAAAATAGTTAGAATATCACCAGGAACAGGCAGAGCGAAATCCTCCTCACTCTGCCTCCGTCTTCTCATCGCCTTCAAACACAGCCACCCCCTGCATCCAGATCTGCCCTTTAAATCTCCGTCCAACCACCGGCTCACCCAGCAAATCCCGTCTGGCAATTCCCACATGAAATATCATATCATTACAATTCAGAGTCAAATCATAAACCAGCTCATCGCTAATGTGGTTTACCTTCTCCGCCACCTGAAGAATCTCACCAATAACTGTATACTGGTCACACTCAATTCCACTTGGCATAAAGCTGGAGTCCACAATAGAATAGATATCTTCTTTCATTACACGCCTGGAAATCTGAGAATACATATCAATATCCTCAATAGTCAGGGTTTCCATAGCATCTTCATCCCCATTACGGGCTGCCTCCAGCAAGCTGCTGCGGTCCCTTGCCGCCACCTGGGCCTTCTCAATCTGCCTTTGAGTCTTGTGAAGCGGAAGCAAAATCTTTCCTTCCACAGAAAGCCCTGTAAGCTTTACTGAATTTACCTTTAAAGAAACCTGGTCAAGTCTGCGCTCAATATATTCAAACCCATTATCCAGAAAAAATATCAGAGAAATCCCCACACGGTTCTCATCCAGCAGTCCGCCGAAAGTCTCCTTTTCCGTGTGACGTTGAATCGAACAGTCCGTTTCTGAAGACACATGTTCCCCTGTCAGATAAGGAAAATAATAGTCTCTTCGAAATACTCCATCCTCATCTGTCTCTCCCACCATCACAATCCCCATGCCAGAGGCCACCTCCGCACGAACCTCACACAGATTGGTGTCTGGTTCAATCTGAATCCGCCGACGCACTTCTGCGGTCTTTTCCAGTTCATCCAGCACCCTGACCATCTCCTTCTTTTTCTGGTATGTTCCAAATCCAATACTTCGCAGAAACTTATGCATCTATGCTCACCTCGCCAGCTTTCTAAGATAACCAAAAACGATTTTAACAAATTCCAGAAACAGGCGGATTCCTCATCCATCAAAGAATCCGCCCTATCTTTCAAACATTCCAATCCCTCCGAACTGTTCTCCATTGATTTCCGCGGGCAATGAGCCAAGTGCCGCGCCCGCACATCATCTGGTGAATAGCTGCAGGAGTCAAATCTCAATGATGATGGTGCCGGCTCTGATAGGTCGGCTGACAATAATCTCCCGCTCCGCAGGTATCGCCATTTCGATGGTCACTGCAGTAATGTCCATCCTGTCCGCACAAATAACCATCCTCACAATAAGCCTGACAAGTATCATAATGATACTGGCTCTGATAATGGCTTCTGCCATGACAATGGGCAAAAGCAGGAAATGCACAGGCTACAGCAAGAATTGCTGCGGTCATCCCAACCATTATATGTCTTTTCATCCCTCTCACCTCCTTCTAGGCTTATCATACTATAACTGCCAGGAATTTACAAGGGCTTTGCGCGTAAACAGTAACACAATAAAGTGTAACCTTCAATACCGCACAAGCATAAAATTCACCGTAAGTCCTGCTGCGGTTCCAATCAAAAGCACCAAATCCCCCCGTTGAATCCGCCCCTGCTCCACTGCCTCACACATCACAAAAGGCACAGATGCAGAAACCAGATTGCCATAATGATCTACCCGGTCCAGATACATTTCCTCTGAAAATCCCAAACGAGGCATAATCACTCCAAGAGCTCTACTGGCCTGATGAGGCACCGCCACAGAAATATCCTTAAAAGAAATTCCTGCCTCCTCCATGCAGCTTTGCACAAATTCAGGAAGCCGTCTGGCACAGAGCTTTAAAACCTTATGCCCCTTCATGTCAAAATAATAATCCTCCCGGTTCTCCTCGCGAAAAGAAAAAACCGGCATCAGTCCGCCCCCGCCCCGAATCTCCGTATCATGCGCTCCCTCTGACCAGGTCTCCTGCCTGCTGTATATTACAGCTGACTTGTCTTCTTCCCCGGATTTTTCCAACACACAGGTAGCCGCCCCGTCAGAAAACAATTCAAAGCTTTCCTTCTGGTCAGGATTTAAGGCAGCTGACGCAGTATCCCCTGACAAAATCAAAACCCGGTTATATCTCCCGATATCCACAAGACAGGAAAAGATATCCACAGCAGAAATAAAACTTGTACAGGTAGTGTTGATATCTATGGCAGGAACAGAAAGTCCCTTTGCCAGCCTCTCATGGATCAAAACCCCATTACAAGGAATTGCCTGAAGAGGAGTTGCCATGGCGCTGACAATACAATCCACATCTTCTATTCCTCTTCCCGCCTGATGAAGAGCCTGCCCTGCTGCCCTCTGAACCAGATCCAGAAGCGTCTCCCCCTCACATAACCGATATCGGGTCTGACTTCCAAAACAGATTTTCCTTCCCCCAAGCGCTCTTCCCATACCAGATATTTTCACCCTTCTCTGACAAGCTTCTTTCTTCATCTCTGACGATTTCTCTCTAAGCATATTCGTTCCACCCTTTTCATCTTTTTTCCTGGCTCACATTGGTACGCTTCAAAATGCACCTCTGGCAAAATACAATCCCTGTCCTTTGCCAGCTTTTCAAACTCTCTCTTCACCTGCTCCTTACCCTTTTCCGTCAAATCCCCATAGACTGTAATCTCTCCATTTTCTTCCTGCACTGCCCGATAATCACTGACAATACTCCCATTTTCAGCAAAAAGCACACACCTTCGAATAAAATCTGGAAACACGCCCCGCTGTCTCCCGTCTTTTCCTGGAAAGTAAAACATATCATCCTCCCTGCCCTCAATCTTCTTCAACGCCCTGCAGGGACTTTTACATTTACACAATCCTTTCCTCTCAACCAGAATATCATTCAGACGATACCGGATGATTGGCTGGGCCTTCCTCTCAAAATCCGTCACCACAGGAACAAACCTTTTTTCATCCAAATACTCTGGTTCAATATGTACAATATCTTCATTTAAGTGCAATGTCCCATATTTACAGGTAGATGCAAGGAATCCCTCTGTACACTGATAAGCTTGATGAATCAAATCCACCTGAAAAGCCTTTTTAAGCTGCTTCTCATCCTCTCTCTCCAGGACCTCTGCCACAGAAATCACAGTCTTCGGATGAATCCTGATTTTTGCTCTGGCAATGGCCAAAAGGACAGACGGCTGACCCACTAAAACCTGTGGATTCACCTTCTCCAGCTGCTCCCAGTGCTTCTCCATATCCTTATAAATGTCAAAAAAATGAAAACAGATTCTCCCTTTTCCCACAGATTGATACAAATTGCTGTCTGCCCTCATAAAAAATGCAATGGAACAAGGCTTCCAGACAGGAGCCGGCAAAAACTTTGCCAGCACATATCCAGCCCAGCGCACCCTCTCCTGGTCTGACACAAGAAAAATGCCCCTCTGCCCTGAAGTTCCGGAGCTAAGTCCCACTGTAACCCCTTTCAGCTTAGGTACAAAATCCCTTTCCCGCTCCGCCTTCATTGCAAATGTCTCTGCCTCCTTCCGCTGCAGCCCAACTGTATTCAGGCTGGAAAAATTCTCCATCATAAATGTTTTGTCTATAACCGGACAATCCTCCAGCTTTGTAATACCCCGGTAAACCTTAGAATGGTTCGAGACATACTGCAAATGCTTTTTCAGCCGTTTTCTCTGTCTCCTCTCCAGCTGTTCTCTTCCCCTGAATCTGAGAATATATTTATAATAAACATAATATTTCAACACTTCATACAATTCAAACAAGCTTCCTGCCTCCCTCCTTAAAAACTCTTCAGACAGGTATTTTCGTTACTGTTCATGGCCAGAGTCTTTGTTCCCTTCCTGTTTCATGGGAAAATACAACCTGAATTTCAGGATAATCTCTCTTCATCCGGCAAATCCGGCGAAGCGTATCCTTATACTGTGAAAAACTCCTTTGAATCAAACGGGGAGCCAACCGCATTCTCAATGTATGCCGTACCAAGTCCTTTCCCCAACAGGCGTCCGCTGCCAGAAACAGCTTTAAATCCGGAATCCATAGCCCCATCTGTCCTTTACAATGTCCATCCAGCCTTATCCCAATCAGGCTTCCATCCCCAAACAGATCATAAACCTGTTCAAAATACCGGCACAGGAAATGATTGGTCAGCAGCCTTTCTGGCGCCCGCCTGGATTCAGGATTTATTCCTGGCGGTACTCCCTTTAAAGTCTCCTTCAAAGCCACCAGTTCATATTCTGGAAAACGGGAAAGACCCCCTGTGTGGTCCGGGTGATTATGAGATAAAATAATGTATTTCACACTTTCCCGGGAAACTCCATCCAAAGCCAGCTTCTCATCGATCCGGTCTCCCTTCTTAAAACAAACCGGAAGCACCTGCCGATAGAGCCATAAAAAAACTCCCTTTTGAAAAATACTCTCTGAATATCCGGTATCATACAGAATATTGCCCAAATCCTTATGACAAATTCTCACTGCCAAAGCAGGAAAAATCCGTTTTTCCCACTGCGCTCCCCGAAAAAGAACTGCCAGATTATTTGTACAATAACCGCAATGATACAAAATTGCTTCTGTTACCTTCCCCGGCATTTTCTCCACCATCTTCCATACTCCTTAATCGTATCCTCCAACCGCTTTTCCGGCTGATATCCCAACACCTGTCTGGCCTGACTGATATCCATTGTCTGAGCAAATCCCAACGTACAAACCGTGTACCGTGTCAAAGGCGGCTCTCCCAAAAAAGTTAATTTTCCATATATTTTCTCCAGACCTGCTGCCAGCCCATATACCAATCCAAAAGGCAGCCTTTGATAATGTGGCTTTTCCCCTGCTGCCTTAAGAAATTGCTCCAAAAGCTTCCGAAACTCTTGTGGTTCCCCATTGGTAATATGAAAAGCCTGCCCTGCTGCATTTTCTGCTGTCATAGCCAGTTCACAGGCAAGAGCCGCATTCTCCACACAGGTCAGATCCACAAGATTCCTCCCCCCGCGAAACAACGGAATCCCAATCCCTCTGTTTGCCCGCAAAAGCCGCGGCACAAGACTGGTATCCCCAATTCCAATCAAGCCTCTGGGGCGCAGAATCACAGTCTCCAATCCCCTGTCATTCCACTGCCTGACAATCCGCTCTGCCATTCTCTTTGATTTTATATAATAATTCAGATCCTCTCTTTCAAATCTCCTGTCCTCCCAAAGCTCATACTCCTTCTCACAAATATCATACCTGTCCTCCTTTGCCGTATAAATACTGGGAGAAGAGATATAGACCAGTCTCTCCACTCCATACTCAGCACATAATTTTGCCACCACATTTGTTCCCTTCACATTGTCTCTGTAAAAATCCTCCCATCTTCCCCAAACCGAAGACCGGGCTCCCCCATGAATCACATAGGAAACCCCTTTAAAATAATTTTCACAGCTTTTCCGGTCCGTAAAATCTCCAGGACAGAACACAGCGCCTGTTTTCTCAAGCTCTTTTCCCTTCTCCGGATTTCTCCCCAACCCAAGAACCCGGTATTTTCCTGCCAGCCTGCGCACCAGATATTTCCCTAAAAAACCTGTAGCCCCTGTCACTAACACAGTCTTCTCATCTTTACTCTCCAGACTTTCCATAAAATCCTCCTGTCAGCCGCCTTATTTTTATTTCTCACCTGTCAGCTCTTTTATTATCTGAATCCCTTCCTCTGCATATAGTGCCACAGCCTTTCTTCTTTTCTTCTCATTCCAAGTATGTTTCAGCCTCATAGCCAACTCCGCCTCCTGCCGCAGATTGGAAGGGTTCCTTAAAATTCTGCCAAACCCCAGCCTTTCAAACTGTCTTCCATTCAAAAGCTGCTCTCCCTGCTGAGGACAAATCAGGCAAGGAGTTTCATAATACAATGCTTCATGGATACTGTTCATCCCCCCTGCACTGATAAACAAATCCGCCTTTTCCAGCACCTCTTTCTGATTCACGAAACTTCTCACAATAAAATTATCTGGAAACGCAAATTCTTCTCTTCCCTGCCACACAAGCACCACAAAATATTCCTTTTCCCACCTGTTCTCATTTTTCCCCAGCTGTCGGATTATCTCCTGCAGCAGCCTTTTATCCTGATTAAAGATAGTTCCCAAAGAAACATAAATCAGGTTGTGCTCCGGACAAATAAAGTCATTTTTCTCCATGACTTTCCTGTGCATAGCCATAGGTCCCAAAAATAAATACTGGTCTCCAAAACCTCCTCCCCCAGGCTGAAACAGACGGGAATATCCCATCAGGTTTCTATTTCCCCGAATCATCAAAACATCTCCAAGCCCAAGAGACGGCATTCTCCTCTGTCTCCAAAGCTCCTGTCTCAGTTTCAATATATCCGGAATCTCTTTTCCATACCGAAAAAATCCCGGCAAAAACCCTTGCACATAAGCCAAAAATCCTGGCCCCCACAGCCGGTCTATCGCTGCAATGCTGTAAAAACTAAAAAATGGAATCTGCAGCCGCCTTCCGATTTCCCTTCCCCATAAGGCAAAAGACTCCAAAATCACCCCGCAGGGATTTTCCCTCCTTGCCTCCTCCAAAAGAACCGGAAGCATCCTTTTGGTATACTCCAAAATCAATCGATACAGCTTTAAAATCCTTTGTCCATCCGATAAATCCATATCCTCCTGCCGAAACGGATAAGAACGATACTCACACCCAGCAGCCTCAATGAGAGGACGAAACATTTCTGTTGAATAGTAAACCACCCGAAACTTTTCCTCTGCCAGAAGACCAGCAAAATAAAGATTTGAATTTATATGCCCATACGCTGGAATGCCGTACCAGATGATTGTCTTTTTACTCCTATTCCAAATCAATCTCATTTCTCCTCCAGCTCGTTAATCATAAAATCATTATAATAAAAATTTCCTTTTGGCACCAGAGGAAAACCGTCACAATCTGTTGTGACAAATGTCACATATTATTTTTCGTGGAAGCATCACATAAATTTTTCCAACTTAAGCATAATTCTCAATCTCCCCTCATATGATAATAAAAGATACATACTGTTCACGAAACATAAGGAGAGAAAAAAATGGACAAAACACACTATTCCATATCAGAAGCTGGCAAACTGGTGGGGGTGGAATCTCATGTATTACGCTATTGGGAGGATGAACTGCAGATTGACATCCCGCGAAACGGAAAAAGTCATCGCTATTACACAGAATTACATATCCGCCTGTTTCAAAAGATTAAAGAATTAAAAGAAAAAGGATATCAACTGAAAGCCATTGAACAGGTTCTTAAAAAAATGATTGATGGAGACGAAGACGTAGATCCCGATCAGGTATTAGAACAAAATGCAGTGAATATTTTAAAAGAAGGAAGTGCAGGAGACGAGATGGAAGATGAAAACACCTTAAAGGCCATATCCAAACAGGAGACAACTGCCATTACGGTCAATGCAGAGAAGATGGAGCAATTTCAGCAGCTTATGAATCAGGTAATCGGCAAGGCCGTAGGACAGGCCATCCAGGATAACAATGAAGCATTAAGCGATGAGATCAGCCGCCAGGTCAATGAAAAGATGGTCCAGGAGCTGGAATACATGATGCGGATCAATGACGAGCGGGCAGAAGAACGTTTCAAAACTCTGGATGAAACTCTCCGTGCCTGTCAAAAAGAAAGCAAAGGAAAAGCAGAGGCTGCAGCCACCAAGCTTCCCTTTTTTAAAAGAAAAAAATTCGGCAGAAGCGGAAAAAAATTATAACAGAACACTACCTTCAAAAAATCAGGCAGGAGGGCATAATACCAAACCCTTCTGCCTGATTTCCGCCTATCTGGCTAAATTTACAAATTTTGTAAACTCTGGCTGCCAAAGCAGATTTACCGTCCCAATCGGACCATTTCTCTGTTTGGCGATAATCACCTCCGCAATATTAGGCGTATCTGTATCTTTATTATAATAATCATCCCGGTACAAAAACATCACCACATCAGCATCCTGCTCAATGGCTCCTGACTCACGAAGGTCAGAAAGCATTGGCCGATGGTCCTGTCTGGTCTCACAGGCACGGCTTAACTGGGACAATGCTACTACCGGCGCATTCATCTCTCTGGCCAAAGCCTTGAGAGACCGGGAAATCTCTGAGATTTCCTGCTGCCGGTTATCACCAGATCGGCCACTTCCGGACATTAGCTGCAGATAATCAATAATAATCATGCTGAGCCCATATTCCAGCTTCATTTTCCTGCATTTGGAACGCAGCTCTGTAATAGAAATTCCCGGCGTATCGTCAATTAAAAGCTTAGAATTGCCAATAATGCCAATTCCCTCCACCACTGCATCCCAGTCCGAATCCGTAAGATTTCCTGTGCGCAGCTTTTGGGAATCCACATTTGACTCCATGGCCAGCATACGGTTCACCAGCTGTTCCTTAGACATTTCCAGGCTGAAAATCATACAGGGCTGTCCTTTTCTCACAGCAATATGGTCCACCAGATTCAGAACAAAAGCCGTCTTTCCCATGGAAGGTCTGGCGGCAATCAAAACCAGATCCGATGGCTGCATTCCGGAGGTCTTGTAATCCAAATCAATAAATCCCGTGGAAATTCCTGTCACGGTTCCTGGATTCCTGGATGCCTTCTCAATTCTCTCAAGCACATTTAAAGCCACCTGCCGAATTGGAACAAACTCCGCCGAATCCCGGCTTTGAAGCAAATCAAACACAGATTTCTCTGTATCTGCCAATATTCTTTCCAGGGGCTCCCGCCCCACATAGCAGGTATTGGCAATCTCCTCTGTCACCTTAATCAGTTTTCTTAAGACAGCCTTTTCCCGCACAATATTTGCATAGGATTTAATATTTGCTGAAGTGGGAATTGTGTTGAGAATCTCCCGGACAAACTCCAGGCTGCTGATCTCAGGAGGAACATCCTTTTCCTTCAGCCGGTCCTGAAGCATCACCAGGTCTACTGGCTTCCCTTCATTAAAAAGCTCTACCATAGCCTCAAACATAATGCCATAAGAACGCTGATAAAAGTCCGCCTCTGACAGCATCTCCGAGGCAGCAATCACTGCATCCTTATCCATCAGCATGGACCCAATCACCGACTGCTCCGCTTCAATACTGTGAGGAAGCACCCGTTTCATCAAAGCTTCATCCATGTTTTCTCCCCTGCCGTTTACAGACGCCTGTGGCTATGAACCATGATTCATTATGCTTCCACAATCTTTACCGAAAGCTTTGCCGTTACATCCCTGTGCAATTTTACCGGGACCTCATGAGTTCCAAAGGTTTTTAACGGCTCAGCCAGCACCAGCTTCTTCTTGTCAATCTCAAGACTTAACTGCTCAGTAGCTGCTGCTGCAATCTCCTTGCTGGAAACCGAGCCAAATGCCTTTCCATTCTCCCCTGCCTTCATGGACAGAGTTACAGATGACTTCTCAATACGCGCTGCCAGCTCCTTTGCCGCTGCCAGCTGCTCTGCTGCCAGCTTTTCCTCATTGGCCTTTTTCAGCTTCAGATCATTCAGATTCTTTGAAGTAGCCTCCACACCCAATTTCTTCGGAAGAATAAAATTCCGGGCATATCCGTCATTTACCTTGACGATCTGTCCCTTTTTTCCCAGTGCCTTCACATCCTCCAATAATACAACTTCCATTATGAAATATCTCCTTTCTCCAACATATTGTCCAAAACTTCTTTTATCCGTTTCTTCGCTTCCTCTATGGTCACACCCTCCAGCTGCGCTCCTGCAACTGTCCGGTGTCCTCCGCCCCCAAGCTGCTCCATCATCACCTGCACATTAACCTCATCAATGGATCTGGCGCTCATGTAAATCTTCCCGTGATATTCTGTCAAAACCACAGAAGCCTTAATCCCCTTAATATCCAAAAGCTCATTGGCAGCCTGAGCGCCCACAATCGTAGGACTTTGCAGTCCTTCTGCAGGACATACTCCAATGGAAAAGGATTCCCGGTAAACCTCTGCTGAAGTAATCGCTGCTGCCCGCGCCTTGTATTCCGCCATATTGTCCCGGAACAGCTTCCGCACACGGGTCACATCTGCTCCGCTTCTCCGAAGATAAGCAGCTGCCTCAAAGGTCCGGACTCCGGTCTGATTGGTAAAGTTCAGCGTATCAATCACAATGCCTGCATACATGGCATCTGCCTCTGCTGGTTTAATCTTAATATCATCTGCAATATACTGCAGCACCTCTGCCGCCATCTCACAGGCAGAGGAAGCATACGGCTCCACATAGGACAAAACCGCGTTCTGAATAATCTCACTGCTTTGCCTGTGATGATCCATAACCACAATTGTTTTCACCATATGAAGCAGCTCCGGCGCATCTGTAATGCTGGGCCTGTTTACGTCCACCACCACCAGCATAGTATTGGCATCCACCAGCTCTGCTGCCTGTGCGCCGTTTAAAAACAAATCCTCAGGATATTCCGGATTCTCCAGAAAGCGGTCCATCATCGGCTGAACTGAGGTCGTCACCTCATTAATCACAATGTGAGACTTCTTATTAAGAGAAGTGGCAATCCGGAAAATACCAATGGACGCGCCAAAGGAATCAATATCCCCCAGCTTATGTCCCATAATCAGCAGCCTGTCCTTTGTCTCCATCAATTCCCTTAAAGCATGAGCCTTCACTCTGGCCTTTACTCTGGTAGCCTTCTCCAGCTGCTGGGACTTGCCTCCATAATACTGAATCTTACCTCCGTCCTTTACCACAGCCTGGTCTCCGCCCCGGCCTAAAGCCATATCAATGGAAACACGGGCATATTCGTAATTCTGATTATAGCTTTCCCCGTTCATTCCAATGCCAATACTCAAGGTCACAGCCATCTCATTCCCAATATTAACTGACTTTACATCCTCTAAAATACTGAAACGCTCCTCCTGAATCTCCTCCATATGCTTTTGTTTGATCATGAAGAAATACTTATCCTTTTCCATTTTCTTCACAACCCCGTCCATGGCGCCAATATATTTATTAATCTTCCGGTCAATCAGAGCAGTCAGAAGAGAACGGCGAACCTCCTCCACACTTTCAAGAGCTTCCTCATAGTTATCCAGATAAATCAGGCCTGCCACCATCTTCTCATCTGTAATTTCCTGCCGGTACTGAAGAATCTCAGTCTCATCAAACAAATAGATGGCCACCATTTTCTGATTTCCGTCTACGATTGCATTTTCATCTTCCTCATCTTCACTTACATAAACCGGACGAATGTCCATGCGAAACTTCCGGCCCCCGTAAGCTGTATGGACATGGCTCTCCTCTGCTGATGCCAGCTCAGCCTTTGTCACCTCAGGAAATAAGACGGACAGGCTCTTCTTCAAAGCTTTTTTCTCCTTCAGAATGTCCTTCATGGCATCATTTGCCCACAAAATCCGCCCTTCCTCATCAATCAGTCCATAAGGGACTTCCATCTCTGCCAAAAGCTGCTTCTGAATCCATGCATATTCAGCAGAAAACTCAACCAGGCCGCTTAACACGCGCTTTCTCCGATACAGATAAATCCAGCCTGCCATAGCTATATAAGCAGCTGTAAACGGAAACAGCACAATAGCCCCTGCATTACTGACCACTGCCACCGCTATATTTCCAAGAACAAAAAACAAAGAAAGCAGCAACGGCCAGGATAAATAAGCTTTCAGCTGACCCTTTACCTTTATTGTTTCTTTCATATTCATCTCCTTGCTGTACTTCACATAAACCTCGCTAAGTGCTCCTAGTATACCACAATAAGTATTTTTCGTCTACTATTTGATATTCCCATTGTTTTTCTTCTCATTCTGATATACAATAATCCCACCCCCCTTTCTTATCATTTATGGCGGAAGTGATATGGAAAAAGATGATAAACAACTTCTGATTGAAAAATATAACTTAAAACGTGGAAACAATGGGTAATATCTCGAAAAGAAAAATTAAAAAACAGGAGGCTCATTCTTATGGTAAAAAAAGAAATATCTGAATTGAAACGTCTGTACACCCCATCCAGCTGCTCCATCACCCGGATTTGCGGCTGTTATGTGGACGGAGAA
The DNA here is from genome assembly GCA_949948825.1 of uncultured Clostridiaceae bacterium. Lineage (GTDB taxonomy): Bacteria > Bacillota > Clostridia > Lachnospirales > Lachnospiraceae > Brotaphodocola. The sequence goes on along the minus strand of CATLIJ010000011.1, from coordinate 4,100 downwards.
AAGAACAAAAAAACCCGGTTAAAAGAAGCATTTCTCTCTCTTCCAGAGGAGGACATGTTCAAATATTTTGAAATACTTCGAAAAACCCTGTCCGGAACCCTTGGGAAAAATCTCATCAATTTGGATTTTCCCCTGGACACAGAAAAAGAAGGCGGAACTCAGGAATTTCTTTTAAAGCTGCGCAACAGCCGCCTTGAGGACGATGAACTTCTGGAAACTTTTTATGACCGAATCATGGAAGCCTACGAATATACTGGCAATTACCTGATTCTTTTGATTCACGATACTTACGATATTCCAGGCCGGACATCCGATGGCCTTACTATGGAGGACGCCTCGGATGAAGTATATCATTACATATTGTGCTCCATCTGTCCGGTAGACTTATCCAAACCAGGATTAAGCTACAATGAAATAGAAAACACCTTTCAAAACCGGACCCGCGACTGGGTGGTAGGAATGCCGGAGCTGGGTTTTCTATTTCCCGCATTCAATGACCGCTCCACAGACATTCATAGTACCCTGTATTATTCTAAAAATGCCAATGACCTTCATGATACATTTATTGAACAACTGCTTGGGTGTCCTCTGCCCTTAGCTGCTGACTTTCAAAAAGAGACCTTTCAGACCATTATTGAAGAAACTCTGGGAGACGCATGCAGCTATGACACAGTAAAAACCATTCACGAAAACCTAAGCGAAATGCTGGAAGAACATAAAGACGCTCCGGAACCGCTGATTCTGGACAAATATCAGGTAAAATCCCTGTTGGAAAACAGCGGTGTGGAGCAGGAACAAATGGAAGCATTTGACAGGCATTTTGATGAAACCGCTGGAGAAAAAGCTGCTATCTTTGCAAGCAACATTATAAATTCCCGCGCCTTTGAAGTAAAGACTCCGGATGTAATCCTGAAGATAAACCCTGACCGGACCGACCTGGTAGAAACCCGCCAAATCGACGGGCGCCAATGTCTTGTAATTGCTATTGACGGTGGTATTGAAGTCAACGGAATTATCGTAAAAGAAAACATGAATGCAGAAACAATAGCAGAAATTGTAGATTCAGAGATGAATTAGACTTATACGAAAAGGCGGCTCAATACCGCCTTTTCGTATAAATAATGAAAATTTGGATTAACAAAGATTATAATTTCCATCTTTACTTAGTTCCTTCTGTCAGCATTAGAGCACGGATATATTTAGACTGTGTTATGCTAGTGAGACCATCTATTATTTCTATTGAATCTGTAAATTCTTTCATATTAATCCTTGTTTCATATCCAGATTTTAATTCAATCTCAATCTGTATTTCCTTTGCTGTTCCCTTGTTTTTCATATTCTGGTAGGATACTTCATCTAGAACTAACTCATATCGTTCATCTACTCGTCCATTTTTATCACCATTTTTGTAAATTATATATTTCTTCCTAGTATTTATAACCTTAACACGCGGTAATAAATCATTGAGACCGTAACCCTCTGTCTCTAATAGTTTAGAAACAGAACTATCAATATGTTCCTTATTATCCATCAAGTCATCCGACTCTACGATACGTTCTGCTTCATAACGCTCTAATTGACCACCTTCTCCATTAGACTCACTTACTACATTATATTTGCACGTAATATATTTGTAATTATCTCTAATTCTTATTCTTACAGAAAACTCATTCTTTTTCAAAAGACCATTATCAGTATCAAAATAAACATCTTCTTGTTTCTTCGGTTCTACTTTATCAATACAATAGTGACCTTCTTTTGCAATATCAAGAATCCTTTGCATTATTTTATCTTTATCTACATCTTCTCTTAATACATACTTCTTTTCAATTTCTACAGAATTATCAACACTAAATTCTCGATTAAGTTGTTCAATTAATTGCTTATCATCCGGATAAAACTTTTCAGTTAATTCCATAGAATGGTACAATGCATCTTCCTCATTTTCCAGATTAATCATATTTTTAATATCCTGAAGCCTAACAATTGTCCCATTTCGTTTTATTATATGAACATCACCTCTCTTATATACTTTATACATTTGTATATTTTTTTCACAATAAATAAAATCGTTTCTCTTTGATTCTAAATCCTCAACAGTACACTTTTTGACACTTGCTAATTTTCTGAAAAACATTTTTGGATTAATTATATTTAAATTTTGAAACCCTCTCCTATTCAAGAAGTATTGACAAAGTATTGACAAATGCTCTGTACCCTTTCCATTCAAATTTGCCCAAACTTGCATAGCTCCCATTACAACATGATCATCTAAATCACAAAAATCCTCTAAAGACATTGTCGCATGGTTAAATATCTCTGACAATATTGGTGGCAACTCATTTGGTTTTAAATCACCCTTTATATATTCATCACACGCCTCCCGTAATATATTTTGAAGTAACTTCTCTGTAAGAACTTTAAATGGATGATAATAAATGTTATTATACATCAAATATCTAGCATAAAAGTATTCTTCAACATTACTTACATATTCCTCTTCTATACCAACTTTCAATTCACCATCAGAATTAATAGCAATGGACATCCCCTCAATTAAACGATCAAGATCAAACTGACCATAAGTAACTCCACAAGCTTGAGAATCTCTAAGTAAATAATCCATACGATCTGCATCTAATTGGCTTGAAACCAGTGAAGCAAAAATAAATTTTAAATTTAAGCCATCTTTAGAATATCTATTTTGTTCAAACTTTCCATCCTTCACCTCATTTCTACAATCAATGTAACTCATCACCAATTCTGGAAAATCCTCTCCCCATAATACCTGCAATGTTTGATTAATATCTGTCTCTTGAGAAGTAATAATTCTTTTAGTCCAATACTCATGACTAAAAGTTTCTCGATTAATATCTGCTTTTTCAAAAGCATGAGAAAAAGGTCCATGTCCAACATCGTGTAATAATGCTGCTACTAGAATAGCATCTTTATCTCTTTCCTTTATACTATTCTCATAACCAATACTTCTCAATTTCTTCTCAAAATGGAATACAATTTTATCCATGAGATGATAGACCCCCAAAGAATGGGAAAAGCGATTTTGTACCGCCCCCGGAAAAACCTGTCCAGCTGTAGCAAGCTGAGTTATTCTTCTTAATCTTTGAAACTCCTTACAGTCTACAAGCAACCTTATCTTATAGGGGATACAGATATTTCCATATATATTATCTCGAATTATTATATCTTTTTTCATATCTGTCTTCTCATATCTACCCTTTTTTAAATTATCTTTTTTTTTACTTGCAAAAATTTCCTTTCTAAGCCAATTTAGAATTTCTACAATATCAATTGGTTTGCCTCCTGGATTCTGTTCATAGTAAAAGAACCTAAATTCTTCCTCCTTTTTAAACGAAAAAAACAATCCTATATCTTCCAGCCGGACAACTTGATTATCGCGTTTCATATATGTTTCATAGGGCGTAAATTGTTTTGTCTTAATGACTTGGTTTACACTAACAAAGCGTTTTAAATTATATTCTTTTTTCAAATATCTCCAAAATTTTTTTTGCTTTTCTCCTGCTCTATTTTCACCTATCATATCAGAAAGAACAAGATATCCAAACCCAGTTGGAACCGTATGAGGTTTCAGAAACAAATTCAATGCATCAATTTCTTCATCAGTCCAGTCCTGAAAATAAAATTGATATTCTGGATAAGATTTCCACATACAACGCATAAAATTTCTTTTTATTAAATACTCAAAATTTTCAGAGAATTCAATATGTGAATTTTTAACTTTAATATTGGCGTTCTTTTCAATAGGACTCAAATACTCTTGCTTATACAATGCGATTAAGTCTTCATCGCTTGACTTATGAAAGTGCTGATTCATAATTGTTTTATGCTCGCACATCGCAACTATATCCCAAAAATATTGTGTTTCCTTTCCACGTAATCTCAATTCTCCCCTATTCAATATTTTTAACTTCTGATATTGCTTATCATCTAAGTGTTTTCGCTCACTAATAATTTTATCTATTACTTCTTCATCTTCTGCAAATGTGTCTTCAAATTCTTCTTTTTCTTCATCGGACAATTCATTATATTTTATACCATCCCTAATAAAACCAGTAGAACAT
>CATLIJ010000010.1 GCA_949948825.1 uncultured Clostridiaceae bacterium | reverse complement strand
GCAGCGGAAGAATATGGCAGATTACACTTTTTTGGTGACATATGATAATGGCAGCCAGGAGGAGCTTCGGGACCCTTATGCTTTTGGGAATCAATACAGTGAGGCGGAGCTGAAAAAGTTTGAGACAGGCATTTATTATGATGTCTACAAAAAGATGGGCGCACATCCCATGGAGATCAAGGGTGTGAAGGGCGTATTTTTCTCTGTGTGGGCGCCATGTGCCATGCGTGTCAGTGTGGTGGGTGAGTTTAACCGGTGGGATGGGCGGCGTCATCCCATGAAGCGTCAGGGAGATTCTGGTGTCTATGAGCTGTTCATTCCAGGACTGACTGAGGGGGCTATTTACAAGTATGAGATTAAGAACCGAAAGGGAGAGCCTATGCTGAAGGCAGATCCTTATGGGAATTTTGCGGAGCTGCGCCCGAACAATGCCTCCATTGTGTGGGATATTGGAAAGTTCCATTGGACGGATGATGCCTGGATGAATGAGCGGAAAAAGACGGATTCCAAGACAAAACCTATGGCTATTTATGAGCTGCATTTAGGCTCCTGGATACGCAAGCCGATCTCTGTGGATGAGGAAGGCAATGAGATCATTGGCTCTGAATTTTATAATTACCGGGAGATTGCGCCCAGGCTGTCAGATTATGTGAAAGAGATGGGATATACCCATGTGGAGCTGATGCCAGTGATGGAGCATCCCTTAGATGCCTCCTGGGGCTATCAGGTGACAGGATATTATGCGCCGACCAGCCGGTACGGCACGCCGGATGATTTTATGTATTTTATGAACTATCTCCATGAACAGGGAATAGGGGTTATTTTGGATTGGGTTCCGGCTCATTTCCCAAGAGATGCTTACGGAATGGCCTGTTTTGACGGCAGCTGTGTATATGAGCATCAGGACCCAAGACAAGGCTCCCATCCTCATTGGGGTACATTGATTTACAATTACGGACGGCCGCAGGTGAAGAACTTCCTGATTGCCAATGCGCTGTTTTGGGCAGAGCAGTATCATGCGGACGGCATCCGGATGGATGCGGTAGCTTCCATGTTATACCTGGATTATGGCAAGAATGACGGGGAGTGGGTTGCTAATATTTATGGCGGCCATGAGAACCTGGAAGCAGTGGAATTTTTGAAACATTTAAATTCTGTGTTTAAAGGAAAGAAGAATGGCGCTGTTCTCATTGCAGAGGAATCTACGGCGTGGCCGCAGATTACTGGCGATGTGAAGGACAACGGCCTGGGATTTGATTATAAGTGGAATATGGGATGGATGAATGACTTTACTGGTTACTTAAAGTACGATCCCTATTTCCGGAATCATCATTATGGAGAGCTGACTTTCAGTATGCTGTATGCATACAGTGAGGATTTTGTGCTGGTGTTCTCCCATGATGAGGTGGTTCATGGCAAATGCTCCATGCTGTGCAAGATGCCGGGAGACACCTATGAAGCCAAGGCCAACAACCTGCGGGCTGCTTATGGATTTATGTATGGGCATCCAGGGAAAAAGCTGTTATTTATGGGACAGGAATACGGGCAGGTTTCCGAATGGAATGAAAATGAAGAGCTGCCCTGGCATGTGCTGGAATATCCAGTTCATAAGACGACCCAGGAGTATGTGAAGGCTCTCAATGAATTGTACCGGATTCAGCCTGCATTATATCAGCGGGATTTTTACCCGGATGGGTTTGAATGGATCAACTGTTCCAGAAGCCAGGATAATATTGTGTCATTTTTGAGAAAGACGGGAAAAGATGAAGAGACGTTGCTTTTTATCTGCAACTTTGCTCCTGTGGAGCATGAGAAGTTCCAGGTAGGCGTGCCGTTCTATGGAAGATTTAAGGAGATTCTTAACAGTGATGCAGAGATTTACGGAGGCAGCGGAAAGGGGAATCCGCGGGCAAAGACCTGTAAACAGGAGGAGTGGGATGACCGGGAGAATTCTCTTGTGATTGATCTTCCGCCTATGTGTACTCTGGTATTCTCCTGCACACCTCTGCCAGCGCCGAAAAAGCCGGCTGCGGAAAAGGAAGACACAGGAAAAAAAGAAGCCGGGAAGAAGGAATCTGGAAAAAAGGACGGGGGAGACAAGAAGACCAAAGGCGCAGATGCAGGCAAGGAAAGCAGGAGCGTGAAGAAAAAAGACAGCAAGAGCGTAAAGGACAAGAAAGGTAAGAAGTAAAGGAATAAAGGAATGGGAACCCCCTCCGCTGACATCCGGACAGCGGAGGGGGTTTCTGTAAAGAATGTGTTTTTAATGATTCTCATATACAATCTTTCCATCACAGATTGTATATTTTACCATTCCAAATAACCGGGTTCCCACAAAGGGAGAATTGGAGGATTTTGAAATAAAGTCAGTTACTGTCCACAGTTCATTGGGGTCAAAGATTACCAGGTCAGCGTCAGAGCCAGGAGCCAGAAAGCCTTTGTTTAAGCGGTAGAGCCGCGCTGGATTCAGACTCATCTTTTCCATCAGCTGAACCATGGAAAGATATCCGGGGTGAACCAGATTGGTAATCGCCAGAGCCAGAGCAGTCTCCAGACCGATGATGCCGCTGGGAGCTTCTGTCAGAGGACGGGCCTTTTCTTCTGCGCTGTGGGGAGCATGGTCTGTGGCAATCAGGTCAATGGTGCCATCACAAAGCCCATGCAAAATTGCCTCCCGGTCCAGCTCTGTGCGCAGAGGCGGGTTCATCTTTGCCAGAGAGCCATGCTTTAAGACAGCAGACTCATCCAGGGAAAAGTGATGGGGAGTGACTTCTGCCATGACAGGAGCGCCCAGCTGTTTTGCCAGTCTTACCATGGCAACCGAATTGCGGGAGCTGATGTGCTGAATATCAACAGCAGCTCCGGTGTGAAGGGCCAGCATACAGTCCCGGGCCACCATAATATCTTCTGCCAGAGCAGGGGAGCCGCCAATGCCCAGCTGACGGGATATCTCTCCCTGGTTGATGCCATTGTTCTCAATAAAGGCAGGGTCCTCCTCATGAAAGCTTAAAGGCACATTAAGACGCATGGCTTCTTCCATGGCCTGCTTTACCAGAGAGGCGTCTTTTAAGGGAAGACCGTCATCTGTAAAGCCAACAGCTCCATGGTGTTTTAAAAGCTCCATGTCAGTCAGTTCTTCTCCCTTCATGCCTTTAGTGATGGCAGCAGCAGGAAGAACATGGATTTTGGTTTTCCTGCCTTCCTCCAGCACATATTCCAGGGTTGCCGGGTTATCTATGGGGGGCCTGGTATTGGCCATACAGACAACTGTGGTAAAGCCGCCTTTTGCAGCTGCCTCTGCACCGGTTTGGAGGTCTTCTTTGTAGGTGAGTCCTGGGTCCCGGAAATGAACATGGACATCAATGAGTCCTGGGGCGACCACCAGACCGTCAGCGTTAATGATCTGATCCGATGGCCCGGGCAGGAGTCTGGCCGGACATTCCGGAGCCTTTCCCGGACCAACGGCCAGGATTTTCCCTTTGTCAATGATCAGGTCCATCACTGCATCGGTTCCGGTTTTGGGGTCAATAACTCTGCCTTTTTGAATAAATATCATGGTGTTGTCCTCCATTGGTAGAATGAACTGTAACAGCCCGGACAGGGGCAATAAATCAGCGGCTGGTTCTGGTGTGGAACCATTTTTCCGGAAGTTCGAATACCACTACAATTCCAAGTACAATCGCCACTGCAGCTTTTACTGCGCCGTAGCCGGTTTCCAGGGCCAGCTGGAGCTGATTGGTTATGGTGTAATAGGCAGCCCAGTAAATTCCGGCTCCGGGGACTAAGGGGAAGATTCCGGAGATTAAAAATAAGGTGGCAGGACAGCGCTTGCGGACAGCAAACCATCGTGATAAAAGAATGATAACCACTGTGGCGCAGAAGGTTGCTATGGCAGCTGTGGCGCCTGGAAGCACACACAAATAGACCAGCCAGCCAATGCCGCCAATCAGTCCGCAATAGGGGTAATACCGGGCCGGAACGCCGAAGAGCAGGGAAAAGCCCACAGTCCCTGCTGATGCTGCCAAAACCTGAAGGATAAGCCGGATCATAAGATTGCTCCTTTTGCAGGATGAATTTTATAAAAGCATACCGCCAGTGATGGTATTGTAAATTGTCATCATAAATCCAACCCCCATGGCGATACAGAGAAACACCAATATGGCGTCCAGCATACGGACAGAACCAGAGATATAGTCTCCGTCCGCCATGTCCCGTATGCCGTTGGTAAAGGCAACTCCAGGTACCATAATGATGATTCCGCCTACCAGCATAGCTTCCAGATGGGTTCCCATATGGAAGCGGTAACACAGAAGGCTTAGGAATGTTACCAGGGCGCTTCCCAAAATATTACAGAGGATTTTGGAAAAGTGCGGTTTGCCAAGCTTCAGCAAATATATGTAAAGCAGCATTCCGATTCCCATGGTACACAAGGCGTCCTGAAAACCTCCGCCAAAAAGATGGCTGAAGCATGCGCCGGAAAAGCCGGCAGCGGCAATCTGCAGCTTTTCAGGAAATTCCGGCATTTGCTGGATTCGTTTCAGTTCGTCCCGGACCTGCTGTATGGTGTAAGCGCCGCTTTCAATCTGGCGGGATAGCTGATTAACTTCTGCTACCCGCCCCAAGTTGGTACGGTTGACCGGAATCAGCAGCACCTTGGCAAACTGCGCCTCATTGTCCTCCTCATTGCCAGAGGTGAGAAAAATGCCGTTACTTAAGACAAAAGCATTGGCAGAGGTAAGGCCAAAATGCCTGCAAATCCGGTAAATGGTATCCTCTACGCGGAAGATTTCTGCGCCGTTTTCCAGGAGAAGCTTGCCAGCTTCCAGGGCGGCTGACAGGACCTCCCGGTCTTGTCTTGCATGTTCCATAAAAACAAAATACCTTTCTGTGCTGGTAGATTAGAATAGGAAGGTCTGGCCTTCCTGATGAATCTCTGCGATTTTGTCCCGGTAGTTTTGGGTACAATCCAGCTCCTTCAGTCGGCGGATAATGTCATAATCCTCCCAAAAGTGCATGGGAAGCACAGCCTTTGCCCCAACAATCTCCATAAATTCATGGAGTCCCAAATAAAACCATTCCTCCTGCCTGCCGTCCAGAGGCAGCATGGCTGCATCCGGTACAAGGCCCAGGCCGCGGATCTTTTCCAGCTCTCTGCGGTAGTTGGCATCCATATCATTATTCCATGCCTTGGATTCCCCGGTCCACTTCCAGTCATTTAAATCCCCTGCATGATACAGAACCTTTCCGCTGTTTTCCACCAGGAATGCGATGCCCTGATCCGTGGATTTGAATGCAGTGATCCGGACGCCGCCTCCGTCGGGAAGAGAAAGGATCTTGCCGGAATCCATGTACTCAGTGCGGCAGAAATGTTCTTCAGGCACCCGGTTCTGCCAGATATCATCCGAAAGAACAAAACGGATTCGCGGATGCTGCTCTGCCAGATCAAAAATATCCGGGGAAAAATGATCCCCGTGCCGGTGGCTGACCAGCACCAGCAGATCTTTGTCCGGAGAGAGGGAGGGAAGGGAACCTTTTACATAATCAAACAGCAAATATAACTGTTCCAGCTCAACCAGGAAGCAGCTATGGTGAATATAAGTAATCTTCATAGAAAAGCCTCCATCAGATAGATGAATCATTTGGTTCGCGGGTATAAGTATAGCACAGGAAGAGCAAAAAAAACAATAAAATTTATCTTAAGTTCATTAAGAAAAAGCAGCAGATTCTCCGGGGAGACTGCTGCCTTTTTCTCTTGATTCTTTGGAGAATGCAGAGAGGTCCTAAGACCGGGCATTCTCGTTCTGCATATAAAAGCTGATCAAATAGAGTCCGCACAGTCCTACCAGCCCATAGATAATACGGGAGAGCCAGCTCATGCCTCCAAAAAGGGAAGCGACCAGGTTAAAATCAAAAAATCCGATAAGCCCCCAGTTTACTGCGCCGATAATAGCAAGGGTTAATGCGGTGTAGTCTAATGTTTTGTTTCTCATAATGTCACCTCCATGACGGTAGTATGCACAGATGGAGGCATAATATACTAAAATTTAATTTGATTTTACTTCTTTCCAGAGATCATTGTAAATTTCTTCGGTCTCATCTCCAAGATAGCGGAATACCTCGCAATTGGTAAGAGAATCCATATCCGGAAATACTGACTTATTGTTTTGCAGATCGGAATCCAGCAAATCAAATGCTCCTTTGTTGGGAGTGGGATAGGTAATGTATTCAAAATTTGCCTTGGCAATCTCCGGACGGCAGAGGAAATCAATCCATTTTTCTGCATTTTCTTTATTTTTGGCATTTTTTGGAATCACCCAGGAATCCAGCCACAGGTTCGTGCCTTCTTCCGGCAAGACATATTCCAATTTATAATCCAGCCCAAGATTCGCCACCTCTTCCTGAATATAAAGCATCTCTCCAGAGTAAATCACGCCCACTGCCGCTTCTCCGCCAATCATCTTGTCCCGTACCTGGTCAATCACATAAGCCTGAACCAGAGGTTTCTGGCGAATCAGGTCCTGTTTGGCCTGCTCTAGCTCGCTGCTGTCCTCACTGTTCATGGAAAAGCCGTTCTTTTTCAGGGCAACCATAAAAGCGTCCCGGACACTGTCCTGCATAAGAATCTCTCCGCTTAACCGTTCGTCCCAAAGATCCTCCCATTTGGAGGGAGGCGCCACACCAAGCTCGCCAAGGCGCTTTGTATTATATAAAATGCCCACGGTTCCCCAACAGTAGGGAACAGAAAATTTATTTTCCGGGTCAAAGGCTTTGGACATGTCTAAGTAGGCAGGATCAATCTGGCTGACGTTGGGAACATTGTCAAAATTAATTTCTGCCAGAAGGCCATTTTCCACCATTTTCTGGATCATATAATCCGACGGACAAACCACGTCATAGGAGACCGCGCCAGCCTCTATAATGGGATACATTTCTTCATTGGTTTCAAACCAATCGTAAATCACCCGGATTCCCGTTTCCTCCTCAAACTGAGTGATCACTTCCTCGTCAATATACTCTCCCCAGTTGTAAACATACAATTCATCAGAACCGGTTTCACTGCTGTCATTCTTGTTTGCTCCGGTAGTCCCTTCGCCGGAAGCCTGACCCTGACAGCCAGACAGGAGCACAGCCAGCGAGAAGGCGGCAAGACAGCCTGCAATAAATTTTTTTTTCATAATAATCTCCTCCTTGTTTCCCTTTTAAGGATTTCCTACTTTTCTGCTTTTGTCCGCGGCGCAAAATTGGTAAGAATTAAAAGTGTCAGCACAACCAAAAAGATGACCGTGGATAAAGCATACATAGACGGCCGGATTCCCCGGCGGACCTCACTGTAAATGAGAGTGGACAGTGTGTTAATCCCAGCTCCCTTGGTAAAATGAGTGATAATAAAATCATCCAGGGACATGGTGAAAGCCAGTAAAAAGCCGGACAGCACCCCTGGCAGAATATCCGGGAACACCACCTTAAAAAAGGCGTAAACAGGGCCAGCTCCCAAATCCATGGCAGCTTCATAGGTGGACCGGTTGGTCTGTTTTAATTTGGGCATTACACTTAAAATCACATAAGGAATATTAAAGGTAATATGGGCAATCAATATGGTTTTAAAGCCCAGGGAGATTCCAAATGCAATAAAAGCCAGCATAAGGGAAATTCCAGTTACAATGTCTGCATTCAGCATGGGAATGTTTGTAATGCCCATAACAACTGCCTTGGGTACGGGTTTCATGCTGTTAATGGCAATGCAGGCTGCCACGCCGATGACTGTGGCAATCAGGGAGGATAAAAGTGCAATCAGCAGCGTATTGTGGAGCGCTGCCATAATGTTTCGGCTGGCAAACATATCTGCATACCAGCGAAGGGTAAATCCGCCCCATTGGGTGCGGGATTTAGAGGTGTTAAAGGACAGGACCATCATGGTGACAATAGGTGCATACAGAAACACCATAATAAGCACCAGATAGAAATCCTGCCAGGTTCGTTTTAAAAAACGCCCGAGACGGTTCATCAAAATGCGCTCCCTTCCCCATTTTTATCGTATTTGGCAATGACAGCCATACTGATCAAAATAAAGATCATCAAAACCAAAGAAAGGCCAGAGCCCATATGCCAGTTGCCTGCTCTGGTAAATTCCTGCTCAATCACATTGCCAATCAGCAGAATCTTGCTGCCGCCAAGGAGGTTGGAGATGACAAAGGTTGTCAGGGCAGGAACAAATACCATGGTGATGCCGCTGATTATTCCGGGTACGCTTAACGGAAGCCAGATTTGCACCAGAATCTGCATGGAATTGGCTCCCAAGTCTCTTGCCGCATGGATAATGTCATCATCAATTTTAGACAGAACATTGTAAATCGGCAGCACCATAAAGGGCAGAAAATTATAGACCATACCCAAAATAATAGCCCCGGCCGTGTTGATCAGACTTTGGTTCGGCAGATGGAGAAAGGATAAAATTCCGTTGAGTACTCCGTTCTTTTCCAGAAGAGTCTGCCATGCCATGGTGCGCAGCAAAAAATTCATCCACATGGGAAGGATAAAAATAAATACAATAAAGCTTCCCCGCCCGACTCCCCGGTTTCTGAGAATCATAGCCAGAGGATAGGCCAGCGCCAGACAGATTGCAGTGCTGACAAGGGACAGCCATAAGGAAAGCCAGAGGGCTTTCCGGTGCTCGGGCGTTGCAATGGAAGCTACATTGGCTATGGTGAAAAGGCCGTCCCGGTCCGTCAGTCCGTAATAAATGATCAGCCCCAGGGGGATGATGATAAATCCTGCCATCCACACCAGATAGGGACCGGCTAACAATTTTTTACTCATTGACTCCCACTGCCTCCTCGTCCTCTGATGCTGGTTTGTTCATAATCTGAATATCAAAAGGATCTACATGGATTCCTACTTCTTTTCCAACCGGACAGAGATCTGTGCTGTGAACCAGCCATTCAAAACCATCCGGGGTGGTCACTTCCATCTCATAGTGAACGCCCTTAAAGATCAGATGAGTGCATACTCCGGTGAGAGTTCCGGCAGACGGCTCCACCAGGTCAATGTCCTCCGGACGGATCACTACATCCACAGGGCGGTTGGTGCCAAAGCCCTTGTCCACACAGGCAAAACGGGCCCCGAAAATCTCCACCAGCTCATCCCGGATCATAATGCCCGGAACAATATTGCTCTCTCCGATAAAATCTGCCACAAAGGCATTTTCCGGCTCATTATAGATCTGCTCAGGAGTACCCATCTGTTGAATATAACCTTGGTTCATCACTACAATCGTGTCGGACATGGTCAGGGCTTCCTCCTGATCATGGGTTACATAGATAAAGGTAATGCCAAGTTCGTTTTTCAGGCGGATCAGCTCATACTGCATATCCTGCCTTAGCTTTAAATCCAAAGCGCCTAAGGGTTCATCTAAAAGCAGCACACGGGGTTCATTGACAATAGCCCGCGCTATGGCAATCCGCTGCTGCTGGCCTCCGCTTAAGGAGCTGACAGAGCGGTTCTCATAGCCATCCAGATTCACAAGCTTAAGGGCATAGCGGATCTTATCCTGAATGTAGGTTCTGGATTTGCCCTTGATTTTCAGTCCGAAGGCAATATTTTCTGCAATATTCATGTGGGTGAACAGGGCATACTTTTGAAATACGGTGTTTAGCTGACGCTTGTTGGGAGGAAGCTTGCTGATGTCTTCCCCGTCAAAAATCACCTGTCCCTGGTCCGCAGTCTCAAAGCCGCCGATAATCCGCAGGGTTGTGGTTTTGCCGCAGCCGCTGGGACCAAGCAGAGTCACAAAGGTATTTTCTGCCACAGACAGATTCAGGTCATCTAAGACCACGGTTTTGTCAAAGCTTTTGGTGATGTTTCTTAAATCAATCAAGGGCTGGTTCATGGGGTGGCTCCTCCTGTGTATTTCAAAGGTTATGGCTCAAACGGCAGTTTTTTTAAACAAAAGCTGTCTGGAACCATAACGGATTTAAAAGCTTGGCGGAGAGCTGACCCACAGAAGGACAGCTCCTGCCTTGCTGGAAAGATAATGCTTTTTGTCCGGGACAAAGTAGAAGGATTCTCCCTTTTTTGCCCGAAAGATCTGGTTTCCAATGTGGATGGCAACCGAACCCTGGAGGACATAGCCAAATTCTTCTCCTTCATGGGGGTTGTCAGGATAAGTCTCTCCGCCGGGTTCCAAGGTCAGAAGAATCGGCTCCATGACATTTTTCTGTGCATTGGGGATAATCCATTTAATCTCGTTTTTCAGCTCTGTATCCAGCTTCTCAAAATAGTCTGCTTTTCCAAAGACAATCTGCTCCTGTGGGCTTTCATAGAAAAATTCCCCTAAGGTGGTGCCAAGGCACTGGAGAATGTCCGTCAAAGTCGCAATGGAAGGAGAAGTCAGGTTCCGCTCTACCTGGGAAATAAATCCCTTGGACAATTCAGAGCGGTCGGCAAGCTCTTCCTGGGTCAGTCCCTTCAGAACCCGAAGCTCTTTCAGTTTTAAACCGATATCCATATGTTTTCTCCCTATATCTAACCTAAAAGTTTACAGATACATAACTAATGGTAAAAATAAGTAAAAAGTTTAGCATTAATAAACAGACAGCAAATACCATTATACAGAAAAATATTTCCATGTCAATACATTGTGAATGGATTTTTTGAGAAATATGTGGTATGATGATAACAATGGAATAAAATAGATTTGCGGCATGAGGAGGAGAGAATTATGGCAAAGTATATGGCATATGTAGGGTCGTATTCTTACACTGGTAAGGCAAAGGGAATCACAGTGTATGATGTGGATGTGGAAAAGGGAAAGTTTATAGAGCGCTGTGAGGTGGAGGTGGACAACTCTTCCTATGTAATCGCCTCCAAGAACGGCGATACGCTGTATTCCATTGCAGATGAAGGTGTTGTGGCCTTCCGTATTCTTCAGAACGGAAGCCTTTCCCGGTTAAACAGCACCAAGATCAATGGCATGAGAGGATGCCATCTTTCAACGGATGCAGGAGATAAGTACATTTTTGTGTCCGGATACCACGATGGCAAGACCACAGTCTTAAGGCTGCGCAGAGATGGAGGCGTGGGACAGATTGTGGACGGTGTGTTCCACAAAGGTATGGGAAGCGTTGCGGAGCGGAACTTCCGTCCCCATATTACCTGTACCAGAAGAACACCGGATCATAAATATGTGCTGACAGCAGATTCCGGTATGGACCAGGTGCAGATTTACCGGTTTAATGAGCAGGAGGAGCGGTTGGTTCAGGTGGATGCCCTCCGGTGTGAGAGAGAGTCTGCTCCAAGACATTTCCGTTTCAGCAATGACGGTAAATTTTTGTATTTGATGTATGAGCAGAAGAATGTGATTGATGTGTATACTTATGAGGGAAAAGACCGGGTTCCGGTGATTGAGAAGGTTCAGACCATCTCTACGATGGGACCAAAGCATAAGCAGATAGCAGCTGCCTGCTGTATGCGGTTTTCCGAGGATCAGCAGTATATGTACTGCGGAAATGCAGGAGATGAGACGGTTTCCATATTCAGACGGGATGCAGAGACAGGAATGCTGGAGCTTTTGTGCAGCCTGCCTCCCAGCGGTGAGTATCCAAAGGATATTGCCGTGTTCCCGGACAACAAGCACATTGCGGTCATGAATCATGAAAGCGGAAACATTACCTTCTTTGCCGTGGATTATGAGAAGGGACTTATGGTAATGTGCGCCAAGGAGCTGATGTGCAATCAGCCTAACTGCTGCGCCATTGTGCGGGTGTCACCTTAAGAGAAGCGGAAAGAACAGACACAGAGTTTTTGCAAAAGCAAAAAGCTGACGATAAGGGCGGCTGAGCCTCTTGATTATTACGATTCACGAGGCCAAGCCGCTTTTAGCGGAATCCATGAGAGGAGGAGACCATGGCAGGTTCCACATGGGGAACAATTTTTCGTATTACCACATGGGGAGAGTCCCACGGTAAAGGCGTTGGTGTTACGATTGACGGCTGTCCCGCGGGGCTTTCTTTGTGTCAGGAGGAGATTCAAAGATATTTGGACCGGAGAAAGCCGGGGCAGAGTCGGTTTGCCACAGCGCGGCAGGAAGGGGACCAGATAGAAATTTTGTCCGGAGTATTTGAGGGAAAGACCACAGGGACGCCCATTGGGCTGATGGTGAGAAACCAGGACCAGAGATCCAGAGATTACAGCAATATTATGGAGGTGTACCGTCCGGGGCATGCAGATTACTGTTTTGATGCCAAGTATGGTTTCCGGGATTACCGGGGAGGCGGCAGGTCTTCTGGCAGGGAGACCATTGGCAGGGTTGCAGCGGGGGCAATAGCTGGTAAGCTTCTTGCTGCTTATGGAATCCGTGTGGATGCTTATACAAAAAGCATTGGGGAGATTGAGGTGGACCCCAGCCGGTTTGATCTTACGGTGCGGGATCAGAACCAGCTGTATATGCCGGATGTCGTGGCAGCCAAGCAGGCGTCTGCTTATCTGGAGAATCTGATGAAGGAGCAGGATTCTGCAGGAGGAGTGGTGGAGTGTATTATCCGGGGGGCGCCTGCTGGCATTGGAGAGCCGGTTTTTGACAAGCTGGATGCGTGTCTGGCCAAGGCGGTTATGTCCATTGGAGCTGTGAAGGGATTTGAGGTGGGGGATGGCTTTGCGGCCGCCAGAAGCCGCGGCTCAGTGAACAATGACTGTTTTTATGTGGATTCTTCCGGAAAGGTGAAGAAGAGAACCAACCATGCGGGAGGAATCTTAGGAGGGATCAGCGATGGCAGTGATATTGTGTTTCGGGCTGCCTTTAAACCAACTCCGTCCATTGCCCGCAGCCAGGAGACAGTGAACCGGGCCGGGGAGAATGTGGAGATTACGGTGAAAGGGCGCCATGACCCGATTGTGGTTCCGCGGGCTGTGGTGGTGGTGGAGGCTATGGCTGCCCTTACGGTGGCGGATCTTCTGCTGATGGGAAAAAGCGCCCGGATGGAGGCAGATGAGATGCCCTGGTGAATCAGTGTTATTAAGTTGAATAGAAGAAGGTCCGCAAGAGAAGAAGGAGACTTGAAAGGGATTCAGAAGGAGAATGAAATGAAAATTGCAATGGGAAATGATCATACAGCGGTGGAGATGAAGAAGGTGATCCGGGAGCATCTGGAGGAGAAGGGATATGAGGTGGTGGATTTGGGGACAGATTCCAGTGAAAGCTGCGATTATCCGGAGTTTGGGGAAAAGGTAGGCCGCGCAGTGTCATCCGGGGAGGTGGATTACGGAATTGCCATCTGCGGTACAGGGGTGGGAATCGGGATTGCCGCCGGAAAGGTAAAAGGAGTCCGGGTGTGTACCTGCAGTGAGCCTTACAGCGCCCGTCTGTCCCGGATGCACAACAATACGAATGTTCTGACCTTTGGCGCACGGGTTGTTGGTCCGGAGATGGCGAAAATGATTGTGGATGAATGGCTGGACCATACCTATGAAGGAGGACGCCATGAGCGGCGGGTGGCGCAGCTGATGGATATTGAGAACCGATAGAGAAAAAGGAAAACAGCAGCCAGACACGATATGGGTCTGGCTGCTGTCCCTGAGTCGGAAAAGTGATTTACACAGTCGGAAAAGTGATTTATACAATCGGAAAAGTGACTTACAAAAGGATAATCCGGTTTTCTCTGCACACTTTTCTCATGTCCTCTGGCCAGAGGCTTGCCTGGACCTCCCCTACATGGGCGCGGTTTAAAAGCAGCATACACAGGCGGGACTGGCCGATGCCGCCGCCGATGGTATAAGGCAGCTTTCCCTCCAGGAGCATTTTGTGGTAGGGAAGCTTCCTTCGGTCATCACACCCAGCCTTGGTCAGCTGCTCATCCAGGGACTTTTCATCCACCCGGATGCCCATGCTGGAGATCTCAAGAGCGCAGTCCAGCAAATCATACCAGAACAGAATATCTCCGTTCAGCTGCCAGTCATCATAGTCAGGCGCTCTGCCGTCGTGAGGCTCTCCGTTTTTCAGCTTGTCACCGATTTTCATTAAAAACACACAGCCATATTCTCTGGTAATCTGATTTTCCCGTTCCTTTGGAGTTAAATCCGGATAACGTTCCTCCAGCTCTTCCGAGGTGATGAAGGTGATGTCCTTAGGCAGATGCTTCACTGCATTGGGGTATTTGTACCATACCTCATGCTGCATGTGCTTGATGATTTTGAAAATGGTGCGCACGGTTTCCTCTAGGGTTTCCCGGTTCCTCTGTTCTTTGGTGATGACCTTTTCCCAATCCCACTGGTCCACATAGCAGGAATGAAGATTATCCAGAGCTTCATCCCGGCGGATGGCATTCATGTTGGTGTAAAGGCCCTCTCCCGGCTGAAAGCCGTATTCTTTTAAAGCCATCCGTTTCCACTTGGCAAGAGACTGAACCACCTCAATATTCTCGCCGGGAAATACAGCCATATCAAAGGATACTGGCCGTTCCACTCCGTTCAGGTTGTCATTGAGTCCGCTGGACTGCTGCACAAAAAGAGGAGCAGAGATTCTTTCTAAATGCATCTCACGTCCAAATTCTTTCTGGAAGGTGTCACGGATGTATTTGATTGCTTCCTGTGTTTCCCGGACAGTCAGATGCGGGTCATAGTCTTTGGGTATGATAAGTCCCATATGGTTTCCTCCCGAATGTTTTCCTGTATCAATTTATCCTGAATATCGTACCATTATTCCGGAAATTATACAAGTATTAGTTTATCTTGTTCTGCAGAGCCAGACAGGAAGAGGCTCCCCTGAACAGAACCTTGTCTCAGCTGCGCCGGTCTTCTACCAGGAGAGTCTGAATGGCGTCAGCAGAGGCATTCCAGTTCATAATATACATAGTGTAAATCCGGTTGGGGCTTAAGTTGACAGGAACTGACAAAAGGATGTTGTTCGGACGCTGAGGCCGGCTGATGCGGGCCGTGTAATTTCCGGAGCTCACCCGGCTGAAGGTCGTCACATCCCGGTATGGAATGGAAGAGAATATGACATTGCCCAGCTCTACGTTAACAGGACCGCTGTAGTAGGCCAGATTCGCAACACGGATACAGGAGCTGAAGGAATTGGTGGCGCAGGCAGTGTCAGAGATGGGCAGAAGGTCCAGACCAGAGGCTGTGTTAATAATGGCAATGGTAGTCATGCCATCGCCGATGTATACCGGCTTCTGTATATAGATGTAGCCGTTGGAGCCGGAGACCGTGACAGTCTGATAGCCCTGATTTACCTGGTTGTACCGGGTGATGGAGCCCTGGTCTAAGTTGGAGGCAATGTTGTTGTTGCCAATGGTGACAGAAAACGGGTTATAATTGACAGCAGCATTTAAAACCCGGACCCCGGCTGGCATCCACTGATTGAAATTGCAGAACCGGCAATTACTGTTGACCTGGGGCAGTAAGACTTCATTCATTCGGATAAATCCTCCCATGGATTGAATTATACTGTATGATATTCTGCAGGATTTGCTGTGTGTGCGTGTATTTTCACCAGTTTTGAAACTCTCTGGATTTCATCCGGAATGCGTATGCCTTTGGGACACTGGGAGATACAGGGCATTTTTGTACATTTCCGGCATTGCAGGGCGCTTTCCTCAATGCTCAGATTCAGCTTATTCAGAGCCCAGTATTCCTTGCCGAGAAAATAATAATGATACTGGCGGAACACAGTGTGGATCTCGGTTCCATGTGGGCAGCGGCAGCGCTGGCACCGGTCGCAGGGAATGGGAGAAAAGTCCTTTTCCAGCACAGAAAGGACCTGATGAAAGTCTGGCAGATGAGGTTTCCCTTCCTCCTTTTCCCAGGACCGGACAAAGGCAGTTTCTGCCTGGGACAAGGTTCCGATTCCGATCAGGGCGCTGGAAACCGGGTAGGAGAGAACACTCTCCATTAAGGTTTTGGCAGGAAAAAAAGCAGGCAAAAGCCCTGCGGCAAATACCTTGTTGATCAGTATGCCTTTATCCCGAAACAGGGGCTCCTGACGAATCCGGTCTAACATTCCCCGCTCCAAAAGATTGCCGCTTCCCTGCAGCACATCTACGCGGTGATCCTTTGCGCCCCGCAGGAGAATGTCATAGTAATGGGAGGCAATTCCTGCAAAGCGGATTTTCCCCTGGCCTTTCAGCTCAGCCAGGGCATCCAGGGGGCCGCCTTTTGCAAATATCTGATCTTCGTGGCTAGGGTCTGCCTGATGGACAAAATAAAGATCTGCCCAGGTGCCAAGATTTTCACAGGAGAGGCAGACTGCCTGATACATCTCATTGCCATCGTAAAAACGGGCTTTGTCTGAGATTACAATTTGCCTCCGGTCTATGCTTGCCGCAAATTTTCCAAGCTTTATTTCTGCATCCCCGTATTCTGGAACAATGGCAGTGTCATATAGGTTACAGCCTGCACGGAAGGCGTAGTCCATGATGGATATGGCGGTCCTGTCGTCTAAGTTGTAACAGGCAGGAAGAACCGGAATGCTGCCGCGCAGAAGGGGGATGGTGCCAAAGCTGATTTCCGATACATGGACTCCAGTGTTTCCTAATTTTCGGTAGCGCATGAAGGTTCCTCCGGGGATTCTTTGTTTGTTTCAAGAGATATGCTGTTACATCCTGCAAAGGCCCGCTCTCCAATCGCCGCGTCAGGGGGAACCAAAAGTTCTTTTAATTCCCGGCAGAATGCAAAGGCCTCCGGCCCGATTCGCCGTATGGTGGAGGGCAGATGGACGTGGCGCAGGCTGTGGCAGCGGAAAAATGCTCTTGGGGGAATTTCCTCCACACCTTCTGGCAGGGTAATTTCCTGAAGTGAGGTACAATTTTCAAAGGCGCTGGCTCCTAACTGGCAAAGGGTCTGAGGCAGGGGAATGTGCTCTAAGCAGCAGCATCCTGCAAAGGCCCGCTCTCCAAGGAGGGTAATGCCCTGGCCGCCCTCCACGGTTTTCAGCCATTTGCAGCCAGAGAAGGCAAGCTTTCCAATGGCCTTAACCGAGGTGGGCAGAGTGATTTTGGTCAGCAGATTAGCGTCCAGAAATACCTGGTCTCCAATGGCAGTGATGCCATCTGCCACAGAAAGTTCAGAAATATTGCCAGTACATTGGAGGAGGGTCAGGTCTGGAGCTGTTTTAAAGCAGTTAAGACTGTCCATAACCGCCTGTTTGGCCAGAGGCGGCAGGGAGCGGTCCCGGTCTGTGATATGGCCAATGGAGAAGACTTTACCATCAGACAATTGGATTTCTTTTAGATGAATACAATTTCGGAAGGCGTATTCCTCTACCTTTGTCTTGGAAGACTGAAACCGGATTTTTTGGATGCCAATACCATTGGCAAAGGCCCATCCGCAGACCATCTGAAGATCTTCTGGAATCAGGAGGTCCCCAATGCAGCCAGAAGCGTCTAAAAGCATATGGTTTATGATTACCATGGGGGATTGCTGCTGTTTTCTTTTTATCCATTTTGTGTTATGAAAGGCGCGGGCGCCAATATATTTTACCGTGTCAGGGATTTGGATTTCCTCCAGCATCATTTTGTCCCGGAAAGCTTCTGCCTCCACATGGGTAATTCCATAAGGAATACAGACCCTTTGTCCAGCGCTTTCGTATTTGCAGAGAATAGTTTCCTGTTGAATGGTAAAACAGCTCATGGCACTTTGGAAAATAAGTCCTGCCTGGTCCGGAAGGCTGCCGGAGAATAGCTGGCCACAGGAGGTAAAGCTCCATACCTTTTCCTGCCATTTTACCTGTTTTAATGCAGTGCAGCCGGAGAGGGCGTATTCTCTTAAGCAAATCTCTCCTTTGGGGCCAAGGAGGGATATGGTTTCCAGCCGTCCGCAGTCCTTCATGGCATAGGCATGAAGAATGGTCTGGTCTGTGAAAGAGGCCTCTGTCAGGCTGTTGCATCCCTCAAAGGCGTATGGCCCTATTTGGCAGACAGTCTGAAAATCAAAGGTCTTCAAACTTTCACATCCGCAGAAGCACCAGGACAGAATCTGGTTTGCTTTGGGGCAGACGCATTCCTGTAAGGCGCGGCAGCCTTCAAACAGCCGTTGGTTCAGCACGGATGTTTCCGGGAGAAATGCTTTTTTCAGGGAAGTACACCAGGCGAAGGCAGAAGAGTCAATCCAGGAGGAGCGGATGTGGATTTCTGTCAGGGCAGTACATTTTTCAAATGCGCGGCTATGAAGGGTCAGTCCATGCATTTGCTTGGGAAATTCAATGGCTCCAAGGTGGCTGCAGCCAGAGAAGGCCCCTTCTCCTATAGAGAGAAGACTTGCGGGAAAACCAATGGCAGTGATTTGCTGGTTGGCCCAAAAGGCAAAGGGAGCAATGGCAGTGATGCCCTCCGGGAGTGTGATATCTCCCTGGCAGCAGCTTCCGTCAATGACCACAGAGCCAAGGATAATAGGTTCCTTCTGAGAAGACGCCAAAAGAGAGGAAGCTTCAAAAGCCCGTTCACCGATTTGAAGGGTGGGATTTCCCTTTTGGACAGCAGCTGCGGCAGACTCCTCCAGCTGAAGCGTTACCTGTGTGGATTCCAGGCTTTTACAGCCAGAAAAGGCTTCTTTTCCGATGAAGGTGAGCTTCCGGAAATCCATATGGGACAGCAGCTGGCAGTGGAAAAAAGTCCGGTCTCCCACAAAGGATAAGGCAGCTGAACCGGCTCCTTCCTGGCCTTTATGGGGGACAGTAACAGCAGTCAGCTGGCGGCATTCACAAAAAACCTCATCTTCCAGCCTGGTAAGAGAAGAGGGCAGGAGAACCTGCTTCAGAGACCGGCAGTCCTTGAAAGCTCCAGGGCCAATCCAGGAAAGTTTATCCGGAAGCCGGACAGAGGTTATGTTGTGGTTCCCGTAAAAGGCTCCTCCGGCCAGCAGGCGGAAATTGTCTGTGAGGGCAATTTCATTTTCCAGATCCCGTCCGTCCCAAAAGATTTCTCCAGCCTGTTCTGGTATTTCTTTTCGTCTGGAGAGCCAGTTTTCCAAAAAAGGTGTTCCTTCCAACACATGCCTTCCCACAGACTGTAAGGAGGAGGGGAGGCGGACCTGGGTCAGGGCGGTACACAGGTAAGCGAATTTATCAGGCAGATGGGACAGCCCTTCCTCCAGAATCAGGGATTTGAGCCGGGGGCAACGGGAGAAGATTCCGGTTCCCCATATAGGGCTGGAAGGGAGTGCGGTCCGGAGTCTTGCTGTTTGGGCAATTTCCGCCCCATTTGCTGGCTTTTTTCCGGTGACAACCACGCGCCTGACACCGCTCTGGGCAAAGGCCAGATTACCCACTCTGGCTGTCTGAGAGGACAGACGGATTTCTGCCAGACCTGTGCAGCGGTAAAATGCCATATCTCCAATGTGGGAAAGCTGTGGATTAAGGGGAATTTCTTTTAAACTTACACAGCCATAGAAAGCCTCCTCTCTGATTTCTGTCAGAGCTTCTCCAAAAGAGATTTCCCGAAGCACCTGACAGCGTTTAAAGGTTTGAGGCTCTATTTGCTGTATTCCGTCCGGAAGGGCAATCCGAATCAGCTTAACGCAGTTTTCAAAAGCGCCAGTTCCTATATAGCGGAGTCCCTTGGGGAGAAGGATGCTTTGCATAACCAGACAATCCCGGAAGGCGCTGGCACCGATTTCTATAAGGCTGTCCGGCAGGCGCACCTGGTCAATCTCCTCTTTGCCGGCAAAAGCCTCCTGTGCAATCCGGGTGATTCCCTCTGGCACTGCTACCCTGGATTCATTTCCTACATATTTCAGCAATACGGTTCCGCTGATGGAGAAGTTGCCCAGTACCTGCCTGTGGATTGTCTGAACCAGGGCAGGTATGGACGGACCGGAAAGCCGGGAAATACCGGCAAGAGTGTAAGGTGTCTG
>CATLIJ010000009.1 GCA_949948825.1 uncultured Clostridiaceae bacterium | reverse complement strand
GCATTCCAGTGACAGAAAATCCTCCTGAGGGATGAAGCTCTATCACAGAAGCTCCTCCTGGCTGAGTTGATTCTGTCATCCCAGATTCAATTGGCTGAACAACTCCTGCCGTTATATTATTCTCTGGCTTAACCGATTCCGGCGTCATAATTTCTCCTGGCCGGACTGCTCCTGTTGCCATAATCTCCTCTGGTGACTCTAAGCCAGCTGCCATAATTCCCTCTGGTGATACTGAACCGGTTGCCATGTTTCCCTCTGGTGGAACTGAGCCAGCTGCCATGTTTCCCTCCGGTGGAACTGAGCCAGCTGCCACGTTTCCCTCCGGTGGAACTAAACCAGTTGCTATGTTTCCCTCCGGTGGAACCGAACCAGTTGCCACGTTTCCCTCCGGTGGAACCGAACCAGTTGCCACGATTCCCTCGGATCGAACTGAACCGGTTGCCGCGATTCCCTCCAGTGGAACTGAACCAGCTGCCACGATTCCCTCCGATGGAACTAAGCCAGTTGCCACGTTTCCCTCGGATGGAACTGAACCAGTTGCCATAATTTTCTCTGGTGGAGTTATACCAATTGCCGCATTTTCCTCGGATGAAGCCGAGTCAGTTGCCATGTTTCCTTCTGGATGAGACACTCCTGACATCACAGTTTTTTCTGACTGCGCTGCTCCTGCCGCCACGTTTTTCTCTGACTGCACCGCTCCTGCCGCCATAGTTCCCTCTGGTGGAACCTTTTCTGATGCCAATGGTTCAGACGGAACAGCTCCTGATGTGAACCTTTGCTGTGACCAAACCATTTCCTGTTGAGAAGCTTCCTCCTTTTCCAGCTCTCTCTGTATTTCTTTAGAGACAGAAGGGCGCAGCTCCTGTCTGGATTGAGCCCCTACTTTATCCGAAGTCACATTGGCCAGCTCCACTTCTGCTGCCTGGGTTACTGCATCCTCCCATATGGTCGTATAGGTACGCCATGTGCTTTCTGTCTCATGGATAGTCAGCCCATAACACTGCTCCATGGTACAGCCGCTGCCCTCCACATCTCCGGCGCTGACACTGGCGCGGAATTCCCCTGCTCCATTGCGGATAAAAATACGTCCCAGCAAAATCTCCTGATTCGGAGAAAGCAGGTACACCCCAATATCACTGCTGCCCAAAAAAATTCTTTTTACATTTACATGAATTTTGCATTGTCCATTTCGTATTTCTATCTTGGCAAACCCGATATTTTTTCCTTTGACTCCTCCCTCGTACACATAAATATATGAGATTAACCTCCGATAATTAGACATGCTATCACTCCTTTAGTAACCATTCTATGCACCTACCTGTTCCAGCTATGACAAAAAAGTTTTTGCAAAATAAACCCATTGAAAAACCGTCTCTAAAAGAATATAATGGAATTATTATTTCCGGAAAGGCGGCGCTGCCGGCAGGTATGATCCTTATGGAACCCAAATTAGGCAATCCACAAAACACGATCCAGCTAATCAAAAAATACGGCTTTATTTTCCAGAAAAAATATGGACAAAACTTTTTAATCGACACCCGTGTTCTGGATAAAATTATTGCTGCAGCAGAGATTACCAAAGATGATATGGTACTGGAAATCGGTCCGGGCATCGGAACCATGACCCAATATCTGGCAGAATCTGCCAGACAGGTAATTGCAGTGGAAATTGATGCAAACCTGATACCTATTCTGAAGGAAACCCTTCAGGATTATTCTAATGTTGTCCTGCTTCACAATGATATTTTAAAGGTTGATATTGGGGAGCTTGCCAGCCAATACAACCAGGGACATCCCATTAAAGTTGTTGCCAATCTCCCCTATTACATCACAACTCCTATTATTATGGGATTGTTTGAAAAAGAAGTGCCTGTTGAAAACATTACCGTGATGGTTCAAAAGGAAGTGGCGGACCGAATGCAGACCGGCCCAGGATCTAAAGATTACGGAGCATTGTCTCTTGCTGTGCAGTATTATGCCAAGCCTTATCTGGTTGCCAATGTTCCCCAAAACTGTTTTCTCCCCCGTCCTCAGGTAGGCTCTGCAGTGATTCGTCTGACCCGCTATGCCAAGCCTCCGGTTCAGGTACAGGATTCGTCTCTTATGTTTCGAATTATCCGCGCATCCTTTAATCAGCGCAGAAAGACCTTACTCAATGGGCTGTCCAATTCCGCAGAGCTTGATTTTTCAAAAGATCAGATCGCTGCTGCTATTGAAGCCTTAAAGCTGCCTGCTGCTGTTCGTGGAGAGACATTGACACTGGAACAATTTGCACAGCTGGCGGATCAGCTGTCGTAAAACAGTTCGGACAGAAAATCCTTTTGTCCGTTGATGACAGACAAGAAGATTCTCTGTAATAATAGAAAGGAATCGTTTCATGTTAAAGGTATTGATTGCAGATGATGAGCGGAAAATCTGTCAGCTGATTGAAAAACTAATTGACTGGAAAAGTCAGGAAATGCAGGTCATTGCCACAGCAGAGAATGGAATGGAGGCACTGGAGGTAATTCAAAATTATCACCCGGATATTGTGATTACAGATATCCGAATGCCCGGATATGACGGATTGGAGCTAATTCGAATGGGAAAGGAAATCAATCCCCAAATGGAATTTATTATCATCAGCGGCTATCGCCATTTTGAATATGCTCAGACCGCCATTCGTTATGGAGTCAGCGCTTATATTTTGAAGCCAATTAAAAAAGACGAGCTGAATGAGACACTGCACAAGCTTGGTGAAAAATTCCGTGAAAACACCAGACAGCTTTCCCATGAGGAACAGCTGAAGCTTACCTTAAAGACAGATGAGGAAACTCTGCGTCAGACATTTTTGTCCGATCTGGTCTGCCGCCGCAATAAAGAACGGCTTCATTACCCGTTGGAACAAATTGATCAGGAATTTCATTTTTCCTTTTCCTCCGGTGACTTTTGCATAGGAATCTTAAAAATGGATGGACGTGTATTTGATAATCCGGATAACCAAAAATTTATGGCAGAAAAAGTGCTCTGTGCATTAGAACGTCTTTTAAAGGAATATACCCTGGAGCAGGAAATGGTTTTTATGGGAAGCTTTTTTTATTTTCTTCTTCATTTTCCTTCCCATCACCGGGGAAATATCCGGCGGCAGATGAAAAGCCTTTTAGATGAAATGCGGATTCAAGGCGGAATTTTCAAAGACTCGGCTGCTACCATGTCTTTGGGAACTGTGTGTCAGGATCTTACAGGTCTGGAACAATCTTTAAAAAATGCCAGACTGTGGATTGAAGAACGGCTGGTGTCAGGAACCGGCAAATTATTAGAAGGGGATTTTCCACAAAGAGAATCTTTTGCTGAAAGTTCTTTATTTACCGAATTTAACCAAAGGATGTCTCAGGCCCTGGAAAGTCTGGAGGTATTTCCGGTTCGGGACACCATGATGGATTTAAGGAGCAAAATGCTTTCCCAGCCTGGAATCACAGGACATGAGATTTTGCAGATGACAAAAGAGGTATGCAACCTTTATCTGTTCTTTATGAAAAATTACCGGATTCGGATTGAAGAGGATTTTTTGGATTCCTTTCTTGCAGGGGCTGACAATTGTGGATCTGCCTCAGAGCTTTTTGATTATCTGATCCGAAAAATCACTGGTTCCTATGAAAAGGCAGCCCGGATGAAACGTCAGGATGAAAATAAACCCATACGGGCAGTAAAGCAATATGTGGCAGAACATTATGGAGAACCTTTGACTTTGGAGCAGGCAAGCGCTGTTGCTAATCTTTCTCCCGCCTATTTCAGCACTGTATTTAAAAAGGATACAGGAATGACCTTTTTGGAATATCTGTCCAAAATCCGCATGGATATGGCCAAACGTCTTTTAAAAGAAACCAATCGAACCATTGCCGATATCTGTGGCATTGTCGGCTACAATGATGTCCGTTATTTTACAAAAACATTTACCAAATACTCTGGCCTGAAGCCCAATGAGTATAGAAAGCTGTATTCATGAACGAGAAACTAAAATATTTGTCTTTCCGGCTTTTTCTCTGCGCTGGTGCTGGTACAGCACTTTTTATTGCAGCTTTGACAATGCTTTGGAGTGTATGCCTTTCATCCAGTCAGGGAGTATTTTTTGTCATTATTTTGACAGTTTTATTTGCAGGATATGTTTATGGAGTGTTTTGTCTGGTGATTACCCCTTATACAGAGACAAAAAAAATCTATGAACAGTTTGTCATGGGATATGTGGTGAATGATCTGTTTCATCTAAGGCATCCTCTTTCTCCGGAAGAGGAACAGGTCATTTGCCGTCTTAATGAGATGATTGACAAAAACAATCTGATCAGTGTATCCAAAAAACAGGCAGAATATCTGGCGCTGCAAAATCAGATCAATCCCCATTTTCTGTACAATACCCTGGAGGGAATCCGCAGTGAGGCGCTGCTTGCCGGACTGGACAGTGTGGCAGAAATGACAGAAGCTTTAGGGACCTTTTTCCGATATACGATTTCTCAGGTAGAGCATCTGGTCACTTTGGAGGATGAACTGGCTAACATTGAAAATTATTATTATATTCAGCAATTCCGGTTTGGAGATAAATTAACCTTGCGAATTGAATATGAACCAAATGATGATCTTTGTGAACTGGATATTCTTCAGTACCGCCTTCCAAAGCTTACTCTGCAGCCTATTATAGAAAATTCCATTTATCATGGAATCGAGAAAAAAATCGGAAAGGGTAATTTGCGCGTGCGGATTGGAGTGAGCAATGAACGTCTCCGGATTCGTGTCTCTGATGACGGAATGGGAATGAAAGAAGAGACCCTGAAGCTTCTCAATGAAAAGCTGCGTCGGCTGACATTGGATGATGTGGAGACTGCCAGTGGGAAAAAGGGTGGGATTGCCCTTTTAAATGTAAATAACCGGATTAAGCTTTTATTTGGAGAGGAATTTGGAATTACTTTTTACAGCAAAGAAAAGGCAGGAACAGATGTGCTGATTGTTTTACCTTTAGTATGCTGACCGATTCAAAGCTTCCACAGCACGCAAATATGCAAGGAGCCTTTATGAAACACGAACTTTTAAGAATGGATCATGTGACTATGATTCGAAATGGAGATACATTACTGGACAATCTGAATTTTCAGATGTTTGCCGGAGAAATCATGGGACTCCTGACCGGACGGGACAAAGGACGGGGACAGCTGATTGACCTGATCTGCCAAAATCTCCCGATTTCCTTTGGAACTGTTTGGTATGACGGAAAGATTGTCAACAGTTATTCTCACAGCAATGGAAATACGAACCGGGTCTGTGTCATTGAGCAGACCAGCCATCTGGTACAGGGTCTAAGCGTAGTGGATAACCTTTTTGTCCTCCGAAAAGGGTTTAAAAAATATTTTATCAATGAACGGATTCTTCAGGAACAGGCAAAGGCCTTCTTTGAGGAAAACGAAATTCATGTGAATCTTCTGAAACGGGTATCCTCCCTTACCAGTCTGGAACGGTGTCTGGTAGAACTGGGAAAGGGACTGCTCCTTGGATGCCGGCTGATTATTATTGACAATCCAGGTAATTTTCTAAGCCAATATGAACTGACTCAATTTCAAAAAATGTTAAGAAAGGTAAGAGACAATCAAATATCTGTACTCTATATTGGCAATCATCATCAGGAGCTTTTCCGGATTGCAGACAGAACCTCTCTGCTCTATGATGGAAGCATTATCAAAATTTTTGAACAGGATGAAATGAATGATGAACAAATCGCGCCCTATATTACAGAATGGTTTGTTCCCGGCGCGGAGGCAGAACCAGACAATGAAGCGGGAATCCTTCATTTTCACAATGTCCATACAAAGCATCTTCAAGGACTGCGTTTTGTGCTCCACAGAGGAGAATGCCTGACCATCTTAGACAGGGACAATCAGATTGCCCAAGATATCTTATCCCTCCTTACTGGCGGTGAAACCTGTATACAGGGGCATATCACCCTGGACCATAAACCTTTTACTTTGAATCAGGCTGCAAATTATCTGGAATCTGGTCTTTCCATTATTCCAAAAGACTGTACAGAATCTCTGCTGTTTTGGGAACGAACCTATATGGAAAATCTGACCTTTCTTCTGGACCGCAAGTTAAAGAAAAGTTTAATTCCCGGAAAAATTTATAAAAGTATACGAAAAGAGTATTCCCATATTGTCGGAAATATTATTAATGAAACTTCCATATCAAATTTATCCTTAGGAGAACAGATTGCCCTTGTCTATCATCGTATCTGGCTTTTTAAACCCAGGGTTTTGGTATGTATACAGCCTTTAGCCAAAGGAGATATGTTTGTTCGGATGAAAATTCTGGCTTTGCTAAGAGGTATCTTAAAAGGAGGGACTGCTGTGCTCATTATCACTGCCAATATTTCTGATACACTGGATATTGCAGACCGCCTGATGGTTGTGGAAAACGGAACCTGTGTGGTCACTTACGAAAAAAATGAATTTGATCAGGTAGACTGGTAAAAAATCAAAAGATTGTCCACCTTAACCGAAAGAATGCCCTCTTTTTGTTAGCTTTTTGTCATGTTATACTAATTTTAGATAAGAAAGAGGAATCTATGAAACAATATATTGGAATTGATATCGGCGGAACCAAGTGTGCTGTTGTCCGTGGTGATGAAAAAGGAGCCATTCTGGAAAAGCTTCGTTTTTCCACTCAGGATAAAGACCAGACTTTAAACCAGATTTTCAATGGCGTGGAAAAATTGTGGGACCCTCTGGTGACTGCCATTGGAGTCAGTTGCGGCGGACCTCTTGACAGCAAAAAGGGCTTGATCCTGGGGCCTCCCAATCTTCCCGGATGGGATCAGGTTCCCATTGGAAAGCTTTTGACGGACCAATTTCATGTGCCGGCTTATCTGGAAAATGACGCAGATGCCTGTGCAATGGCTGAATGGAAATTCGGCGCTGGAAAAGGATGTGAAAATATGATTTTTCTCACCTTTGGAACTGGTTTGGGAGCAGGGCTGATCTTAAACGGAAAGCTTTATTCTGGTTCTTCCGGAATGGCAGGGGAAGTAGGTCATATACGGCTCTTTGACCAGGGACACATTGGATACGGAAAATCCGGATCTTATGAAGGCTACTGCAGCGGCGGCGGCATTGCCCAATATGGTCTTGGCAGCGCAGCCCATCTGGCAGAATTGGCTGCTTTGGGAGATGAGAAGGCTCTTAAAATATGGGAACAAACCGGACAATATTTAGGAAAGCTTCTGGCGCTTCTCATTGATCTCCTGAATCCGGAACGTATTGTAATAGGCAGCATCTATGTGAGAGCAAGACAGTTTATGGCAGATTCCATGTATCGTATCCTGGAAGCAGAGACTCTTGCCAAAAGCCGAAATGCATGTATGGTGGTTCCTGCTATGTTGGGAGAAGCTTTAGGAGACACGGCTGCCCTTTCTATTGCCATGCAGAATAAACCAGAAGACTGTGCAAAAGTATCACACAGCTTCTAAGAAAGCGAGGGAACAAATGGGAGAAATAATCGTATCTATGCAAAACATTGTCAAGAATTTCCCAGGTGTAAAAGCCCTTGATAATGTAAACTTTGAACTTCGTTCCGGTGAAGTAATGGCTCTTTTGGGTGAAAACGGGGCAGGAAAATCAACGTTGATGAAGATTCTCAGCGGTGTTTATACAAAAGACAGCGGAACCATGAGCATTTTTGGAAAAAACTATGAAAATCTGACTCCCAGGCAGGCCCAGGAAGTGGGTGTGGCTATTATACACCAGGAATTAAATATGTGCCGCCACTTAACTGTAACGGAAAATATGTTTCTTGGAAGAGAGCGGGTCAATGGAGTCCTATTAAAGAACAGTGAAATGGAAGCGGAAGCTGCCGAGATCTTAAGTGAGCTTAAGATTGATCTTGACCCGCGGCAGATTGTAGGAGACCTGCCAGTATCAAAACAGCAGATGGTTGAGATTGCAAAAGCCCTTTCCATTCATGCTAAAATATTGATCATGGATGAACCTACCTCCTCTCTGACTGCAAAGGAAATTGAAGACCTGTTTCGAATTATCCGCAAACTAAAAGCGGATGGCTGCGGTATTGTATACATATCTCACCGTTTAGAAGAGCTGCAGGCCATTGTAGACCGGGTGACAATCATGCGGGACGGACAATATATTACCAATGGCGATTTTACCAGCATGTCCATGGATCAAATCATTGCCAACATGGTAGGGAGGGAAATCAAAGAACAGTTTCCGCGTGTTTCCTGTCCAAAAGGAAAAAAGATCTTTGAGGTAAAAAATCTCAATGCTGGCAGATTAGTCCGGGATATTAATTTTTCCCTTTATGAGGGAGAGATTGTTGGCTTTGCCGGACTGATGGGAGCTGGGCGGACTGAGACTACACGGGCAATCTTTGGCGTAGACCCAAAGACAAGCGGACAGATTTTTCTGGATGATAAGGAAGTTCATATCCAGTGTCCTATGGATGCTATCAAAGCAGGTATCGTTCTGGCCCCTGAGGACCGAAAAAAGGATGGACTTTGTACAAAGCTCAGCATTCGGCATAATCTTGCTCTTCCAAACCTGGATTTGCTGTGCAATGCCATGGGCGTAATCAGCAGCAGCAAGGAAGACCAGCTTTGTGCAGAAGCCGTTGAAAACCTGTTAATCAAAACCCCCAGCGTGGAAGTAAACGCAGCTAACCTTTCTGGCGGAAACCAACAAAAAGTAGTGGTGGGAAAATGGCTTGCACGCAATTCACGGGTAGTAATCTTTGACGAACCTACCAGAGGAATCGATGTGGGCGCGAAGGTAGAGATCTATAACCTGATGAACAAATTAAAGCAGCAAGGAATTGCAGTTATGTTTGTGTCTTCCGAAATGCCGGAGGTTTTAGGAATTGCGGACCGGGTTATTGTCATGTGTGACGGCCGGATTACTGGCCAGGTTATGGCCCGTGAAACTACTCAAAACGAAGTTCTGAAATATGCTACGGATTTTGAGAAGAAACAACAGGCAGTCTGAAAACAGCATGATATAATTTACCCAACACGAAATGGAGGACAGAACTATGAATAATAATAAGCAAAGCGCTATAAAACGGCTTCTTGGCACAAGAGGAATGGGCGCAGTACTCACAGCCTTTGGAGGTTTGGTGATTATTTACATTGCATTTGGAATTATTGACCAGAATGTATTTTCCGGACAGAATGTAATGAATCTTTTACGTTCCATGTCCAAATATCTGCTGATCGGCGTAGGTCAAAGCTATTTGCTGATCACTGGAAATATTGACCTTTCCATTGGTTCCATGGTAGGTATGAGCGCTATGATATCTGCAACCATGATGACCAGAGGCATTTCACCTGCTGTTGCCATGATGGTAGCCCTGATCTGCTGCCTTTGCTGCGGTGTGGTCAACGGAATTTTGGTAGGCAAATTCAAACTGCCGCCTTTTATTGCCACTTTGGGAACCATGTTTGTAACCAGAGGCGCTGCCTATATGGTTAACAATAACCGGAACACAGATGCCATTGCCACCGGAATCGGCAAAGAGGCTGGTGACAGCTTCCAGAATTTCTTTTATTATGGAAAAACCTTTGGAATCTTCAATACCTTCTGGATTGCATTAGTGCTGTTTCTGGTGTTTTTCTTCCTCCTGTCCAAAACCAGGACCGGAAGACATATTTATGCCATTGGTTCTAATGTAGATGCTGCAAAATTGTCCGGAGTCAATGTAGTTACAACCACAATCAAAGCATATTTAGTCAGCTCTGTATGTGCATGTGTAGTTGGACTGATCCTCTGCGCACAGGCAGGCATGGGCAATATGGAAGCAGGAAATATGTACGAGATGTATGGTGTGGCAGCCGGTGTAATCGGCGGAATCTCTCCTCTTGGCGGAACTGGCCTTCTTCTTGGCACATTTGCAGGAGCAGCTGTATGGCAGACTCTGGAAAACGGTCTGAATATGATCGGCGCACAGGTAGGAATCCAACGGTTAGTGATTGGTATTATTGTAGTATTCTCCGTACTTCTGGATGTGGTTATTCGCTCCGGCAATTTCGGAAAAAAATCTAAATAATAGAACTTAGCCGTTTTATAAAAAGCGGTTAATCATAAGACCATTAAAAAGGAGGATGTTTTATGAAGAAAAAATTACTTGCCATGTTAAGCTGTGCAGCTTTGCTGGCTGCGTCCATTACTGGCTGCAGCAGCTCCAAACCAGCTGAATCAGCTGCTGCCCCTGCTCCGGCTGGAAGCGAAGCAGCAGCGCCTACAACAGCAGCAGCGGCTCCGTCCGGAGATATGAAGATTGCTCTGATTACCATGGACTCCATTGACCAACACTGGGTAACTCTAAATGAGGGCGCTCAGAAGGCAGCCGGAGAACTGGGTGTATCTGTTACCTTTATGTCTCCCAATACCAAAGATGACGCTCAGCAGATTGAATGTGTCAACAATGCGGTTGCCGGCGGATACAAAGCCATCATAGTGGCTGCCAATGGTCCGGACGCTATCTCGTCTGCACTGAAGGAAGCTGTCTCCGCGGGAGTTAAGATTGTCTATGTAGACTCTCCGGCTAATGTAGATGCAGAAGCCACCTTCTCCACGGATAATGAGGCTGCTGGTAAAACTGCCGGTGAGGAAATGATCAAAGCTCTGGAGGCTGCTGGCATCACCTCTGGCAAGATCGGCATTGTCAATGTAAACGCTGCAACTGATTCTACAGTTAAGAGAGAAAACGGTTTCCGGTCCGCTTTTGAGGGCAAAGGCTATGAGCTGATGGAAACTCAGTATGGCGAAGGCGATGCAGCCAAATCTCAGACCATCGCTGAAAACTATATTACTCAGGGTGTTGTAGGTATCTTTGGATGTAACGAAGGCTCCACCACTGGTACTGGCAATGCAATCAAAGCTTCCGGCAAATCTGATATTGTGGGTGTAGGCTTTGACAAATCGGATGCTATCTTAAACCTGATTGATGATGGTTATTTGCTTTGCACCATGGCACAGAATCCGGATGTTATGGGTGAAGAAGGTGTGAAAGCTGCTGTAAAAGCCATTAACGGCGAGTCTCTTGGCGGAAAGGTCACAGATACTGGAGTATCTGCCATTAAGGCTGGTGGAAGCGCTGCTGCCTCCTCGGATACACCTGTAGCAGCAAGCAAGGAGTGGAAGATTGCCTTGATTACCATGGACTCTATTGACCAGCACTGGGTAACTCTGAACGAAGGCGCTCAGAAGACTGCAGAAGAGCTGGGAGTGACTGTTACCTTTATGTCTCCCAACACAAAGGATGACGCTCAGCAGATTGAGTGTGTCAACAATGCAGTTGCTGGTAATTATGAGGCAATTATTGTAGCAGCCAACGGTCCGGACGCAATCTCCTCCGCACTGAAGGAAGCCGCATCTTCTGGCGTTAAGATTGTCTATGTGGACTCTCCTGCCAATGTAGATGCTGAAGCCACCTTCTCCACAGACAATGAAGCTGCTGGTAAAACTGCTGGCGAAGAAATGATCAAAGCTCTGGAAGCTGCCGGAGTTACCTCTGGTAAAATTGGTATTGTCAATGTTAATGCAGCAACTGACTCTACAGTTAAAAGAGAGAACGGCTTCCGGTCTGCTTTTGAAGGCAAAGGTTATGAACTGATGGAAACTCAGTATGGTGAAGGCGATGCAGCCAAATCCCAGACCATTGCTGAAAACTACATTACCCAGGGCGTTGTAGGTATCTTCGGATGTAACGAAGGCTCCACCACTGGTACTGGCAATGCAATCAAAGCTTCCGGCAATTCCAATATTGTTGGCGTGGGATTTGACAAATCAGATGCTATTATGAATCTGATTAATGACGGATATCTTCTTTGCACCATGGCACAGAATCCGGATGTTATGGGTTCCGAGGGCGTAAAGGCTGCTGTAAAAGCTCTGGAAGGCGAGTCTTTGGGCGGCGCTGTACAGGATACAGGAGTTTCTGTATTAACCAAATAAAGATTGCACAAAAGTTTTTAAAGTAGTAATATGAAACAGGCAGGAGCACCAGTTATCATGCAGGAGTTCCTGCCTGGTGCTTCATTTGGCTAATAATCAAGCAGGGAAGAGCCACATATTATTGGTTACTGTATCAATTTAAGGAGGATGAATCACATGAAACGCAGTGAAATCAATGCAGCTCTGAAGGAAATGGAAAGCATGGTAAAGGAATATCGTTTTGCAATCCCTCCCTTCTGTAATTTCACACCAGAAGAGTGGAAGGAAAAAGGAAGTGATTATGACGAAGTCCGGGATAATATGCTGGGATGGGACATTACAGA
The DNA here is from genome assembly GCA_949948825.1 of uncultured Clostridiaceae bacterium. Taxonomy (GTDB): domain Bacteria; phylum Bacillota; class Clostridia; order Lachnospirales; family Lachnospiraceae; genus Brotaphodocola. The sequence goes on along the minus strand of CATLIJ010000009.1, from coordinate 8,568 downwards.
TTATGGTTTGGGAGATTTTAATAAGGTTGGCTTCTCTCTTATTACCATCCGTAACGGAAATCTGAAAATGCCGGAAAAATACACCAAAACCTATGCAGAAAAGCTTTTATATATTAAAGAAGGCCAATATTCTCCCATGCATTTCCACTGGTCCAAAATGGAAGATATCATCAACCGGGGAGGTGGAAATGTATTAATTCGTGTATACAATTCTACCAAGGAGGAAGAACTGGATAAAGAAAGTGATGTCCATGTTCATGTAGATGGCAGAGAGATGGTAGTTCCTGCAGGAACTCAGGTCCGCCTGACACCAGGAGAAAGCATTACAATCTATCCATATCTGTACCATGATTTTGAAGTGGAGGAAGGCAGTGGCCCGGTCCTTTTGGGAGAGGTCAGCCAGTGTAATGATGACAACACAGACAACCGGTTCTATGAAAAAATGGGCCGTTTCCCAGAGATTGAAGAAGATGAACCTCCTTACCGGCTGCTTTGCAATGAATATCCAAAGGCTGAAAAATAATACCGCAGAAAGGCATCTCTTATGGCAAGCTCCAATGAAAAAAAGCAAAAGCTTCTTGGATTGTGCGGCAGTATGGAACAGCTGGCTGGTGTCAGGCGCATAGAATACCAGGATGGCCGCGCCTCCCACCTTCCCTGTGCTATGGTAAATAATGGCGTACTCCAATTTCCGCTTATGCTGGACAAATGCCTGGACCCTGCCTGGTTCCAATACAAAGGTGTAAATTTAAGTTTTCTCTCCAAACCAGGTCTTCAGGGACGGAATCCATATGATACGGCTGGAGAGGAGGCTATTTATTCCATAATGGGAGGAGCCATGTTTACCTGTGGCCTTGGCAATGTCCACGGCTGTCAAACCATTGACGGAACAGATTATCCAACTCATGGAAGAATCCGCACCACCCCTGCGGAAAAGGTTGGTATGGACGCCTTTTGGCAGGATGATAATTATAAAATCCGAGTTACAGGAGAAATGCGCGAAGCACGGCTGTTTGGCGAAAACCTGGTCTTAAGGCGCACCGTGGAAACCGCTTATGGCTCCAGGGAAATCCGGTTTACAGATCAAATCGAAAATCAATCTTTCCAGCCAGCTCCCTGTTGTATTCTCTACCATTGTAATGCCGGATACCCTCTTCTTGCCCCAGGAACCCGTCTGATTCTTCCGGACAAAGCTTGCGTTCCACGGGATGATAACGCCCGAAAAGGAATGGAAGAGAGGACAAGAATGGGTACTCCAAATGACGGTGAACCAGAACAGGTATTTCAGCATACCATGGCAGCAGACAAGCACGGATACACCTTTGGCGCTATAGTAAATGACGAGCTTCAGCTGGCTCTGTGTATTCGCTGGAATGTAAATCAGCTTCCCTTTATGACTCAATGGAAAAGCAGCGCTTCTGGCGATTATGCCATGGCCCTGGAACCAACCAACTGTGGTTTTAATGGACGGGCAGGCCAGACACAGATTCTTGCCCCCTTTGAGACCTGTACCAATGAAATCCGGTTTTGTATTGCAGAAGGGCAGGATGAAATTCACATGTTAGAAGAAGAATGCCGCCTGCTCCTTATAAGCGATACAGCTGCTTCCCATTCTGATTTGTAATTGCAATCACTTCTTCTTTGGAAATTCCCTTAATCTGGCTGATTTGTTCCACAACATAAAACAGATTAAGGGAAGTATTCCTTTTTCCCCGGTTCGGCTCCGGAGACAAATAAGGGCAGTCTGTTTCCAGGACCATCTGCTCCATAGGCATATATTTTACCACTTCCTTCAGCTTTTTCCCGTTGGAAAAAGTCACCACTCCGCCTATTCCAAGAAAAAATCCCATATTCAGATACTCTCTGGCCAACTCCACTCCATAAGAAAAGCAGTGAATCACTCCTCCTGACTCCCATGCCCGCTCTGCTCTCATAAGATCAAGAGTGTCTTTTGCCGCATCTCTGCTATGAATAATAACCGGAAGCTTCACCTCTCTCGCCATATTCAGCTGGCGGATAAACCACTGCTTCTGTATTTCTGGTTCCGGCTCATTCCAATAATAATCCAGCCCTATTTCTCCAACTGCAACTATCTTTTCTTGTTTTGTTGCCTTCTTTAACCATTCCATTAAAGATTCATCTAATTCTCTGGTTTCATTAGGGTGGACGCCTGCTGATCCATATACAGACGGATATTTTTCAATCAGCTGCAGGGTATTTTTTGTACTTTGAATGCTGGCTCCTACATTCACCACAGCTTCAATCCCATTTTCATTCAGACTGCCAAGGAGCTGATCCCGGTCCGGATCAAAAGCTTCATGATCATAATGGGCATGAGTATCAAATATTTTCGGATTCACAATAACTCCCTCTGTTCTCGGTCTGTTCCTTTAAAAAATCAGACAATAGAACCAATACAACAATAAAATATGTGCCGGATAGAACAAATAAAAAAGATATTTTCCTTTTTCACTGCCCCTTGCTCCATTATAATAATATATAAGCAAAAAGGCAGCAGCCAGTCCCCCTATATAATAAAGCTTCCCAAGAGTTACCAGAAGCCAGAAAAATCCTCCTGTACATTGCATTTTACGGTCATACCGAAAGCGATAAAAAAACACAGTAAGGATAATTCCAATATAGCTGTAATCTGTATTCATCCATATGGACAATGTGCATCCTGCAGTTGTAACGATCAGCCAGAAAAAAAGGTCGTATTGATGTGTTTTGTTGAAAACAGTATTTTCACATAAAAATTCCGCTGTTTTCACTGTCAATAATCCTAGAAGCAATGTAAAAAATACATTATGCGTTCCCCATACTATCACACTCTGGTATTTCATCAAATTAAAAGGAATTTCTGACAAAACCGCAAATATTCCTAAACGAATTGCATATTTCCGCCAGTCTCTGGTATATGCAATTCCCTCTGTCAAAAGAAATACATATACAGGAAATGCCACCCGCCCTATAGTTCTTAACACACAGTAGATCTGATACCACATCAGATATTCCGGCATATCCCTCTCATACATCCGGATTATACCGCTGCCAATAATCAAATAACCAATATGATCAATCAGCATACTGGCAGCGGCAATGATTTTTAACATATTGCTGTTTAAGTTCTTTGTCAGCAAATCTCTGCTCCTGCAGGCATATTCTTCTCTGGAACCATCAGGCTAAGATTTCCTTCCCCATCCTCCGCACACAGAAGCATCCCCTCTGACATCACTCCTGCCAGCTTTGCGGGCTTTAAGTTCACAACTACCATAACCTTTTTCCCCACCATCTCTTCTGGCTTGTAATGTGCTTTAATCCCGCTGACAATCTGTCTGACCTGACCTCCAATCTTTACCTGAGAACAAAGAAGCTTTTTAGATTTTTTCACTTCCTCACAGGCAATGATCTCTCCAACCTGAAATTGAAGCTTTGCAAAATCATCATAAGTAATCTCTGGTTTTGCCTCAATCTCCACCTCACTGGCTTCCTTGCTTTTCTCCTGCTTTTCAGAAGGAAGATCCGGCTCTGCCTTATTTTCAGCAGCATTCATAGCTTCCACCTTTTTCAATACTTCTTTTACATCCAGACGGGCAAATAAAATCTCTGGTTTTTCTGTCATCTTATTGCCGGACGGATATTTTCCAAATACATCCATCTCATCCAAAGTACGCTTTGATGTATTCAGCTGTGCTAAAATTCGGGCAGAGGTATCTGGCATAAAAGATTCCAGCAAAGAAGCTCCAATAGTAATTGACTCTGCCAGATTATACAAAACTGTAGCCAACCTGTCCTTTTGCTCTTCTTCCTTTGCCAGGGTCCAGGGCATAGTTTCATCAATATATTTATTACAGCGGCGGAAAATATTAAAAATTTCGCTGATTGCATCTGCCACCCGCAGTTCATCCATCTTGGAATTTACCTTCTTTACAGAATCCAGCACCACTTTCTTCAGATCTTCATCTACCTCTGCACAGATTCCTTTATTCCATACCTCACCGCCAAAATACTGATTTGACATGGATATTGTTCTTTTCACCAGATTTCCAAGAACATTGGCCAGTTCTGAATTAATCCGCTCCACCATAAGCTCCCAGGAAATCACTCCGTCATTCTCAAAGGGCATTTCATGAAGAACAAAATAACGGACTGCATCCACTCCAAAAAACTCTACCAGAGTATCTGCATATAACACATTTCCTTTTGACTTGCTCATCTTTCCGTCACCCTGTACATTGCCCTGTACAAGCAAAAGCCAGGGATGTCCAAAAATCTGTTTTGGAAGAGGAAGATCCAGAGCCATCAAAAAGATAGGCCAGTAAATCGTGTGAAAACGAATAATATCCTTACCAATCAAATGCAGATCTGCAGGCCAGTATTTTCCAAATAATTCCCCATGATTCCCGTCACAGTCATATCCCAGCCCGGTAATATAATTGGTCAATGCATCCAGCCACACATAAGTAACATGTTTGGGATCAAAACTAACCGGAATACTCCAGGTAAAAGAGGTCCGCGAAACACACAGATCCTGCAGACCCGGAAGCAGGAAATTGTTCATCATTTCATTTTTCCGCGCCACTGGCTGAATAAATTCCGGATGGGCGTTAATATGCTCAATCAGCCGGTCCGCATATTTGCTCATTTTAAAGAAATAGGCTTCCTCCTTTGCTGGCTGAACCTCTCTTCCACAATCCGGACACTTGCCGTCTACCAGCTGTGATTCTGTAAAAAAGGATTCGCAGGGAGTGCAGTACATTCCCTCATAGTATCCCTTATAAATATCTCCCTGGTCATAAAGCTTTTTGAATATTTTCTGAACCTGAGCCTCATGGTCCTTATCTGTAGTCCGGATAAACTTATCATAAGAAGTGTTCATCAAATCCCAAATTGTCCGAATCTGTGAAGCTACTCCATCTACAAATTCCTGTGGCGCTACTCCTGCTTCCTTTGCCTTTAATTCAATCTTCTGCCCATGTTCATCAGTTCCTGTCTGAAACCTGACATCATACCCCTGTTCTCTTTTAAACCGGGCAATGCTGTCTGCCAATACAATCTCATAGGTATTGCCAATATGAGGCTTTCCGGATGTATAAGCAATGGCAGTAGTAATATAATAGGGCTTTTTGCAATTACAGCTCGTCCCCTGACACATAAGCCAATCCCTCCTTAACCTTTCATTTTATTCTAAAATAAAGTAATGAAACTATATCACAATCTTTCGAAAAACTCAAGGAATCTGTTGGGACTATTAGATATTTGTTACTCAAACCGGTACCGGTATCTGGCTATGGATATTTCATCTCCTGCAAAAAGCTCTGCCTCTTCATTATTTTCCAAAAGCCGTCCGCAAAGCATTGTGCCGTTGGTAGAATTCAGATCCTGAATTCGATAACTGTCTCCCACCTGATCAATTTTCAGATGAAGCCGGCTGACCGTCTCCCGGTCCAGTTTAAAATCCACCAGATTCTCCTGTTTTCCAATAATAAACGGATAATACAGCACAGGAATATCCATACCATTGGAATCCAAAGCTCTTAATATTCTCTGCTGCGGCTCTGAAGAAAAATCGGCTAACAGCACAGTACCCTGACTCATATCTGAAGACAAGGTTTCTTTTTCTCTCCCCTGAGCAATCTGTGGTTTAATCTCCTGAAAAAACTCTGATCTGTGCTCCTCTTCTTCCTCCTGAAACATCATCTCCCACGGAACCCTGACCGGTACAGCCTCCTTCTCTCTTTTATTCTTCCTGAAAAAATGCTTTTTCCACCTTTCCCAACACACTTTCCAACCAGTTTGATTGGATTCCTTTTGTATCCCACTATTGTTTCTTTTCTTCTTTCTCTCTGTCTCATCCTGGCTTCTGCCTCCCTGTGAATTTTTATAAACTTTAGCAAACTCCTCTCGTCTGACTGTCTCAGCCTCCTGATTGCTGTATCTGTCCTCCTCTTTTTCTTCTTTTTCATTGTTCTGGTTTAATGGCTTGTCCTTTTCTTTCTGTAAAAGCCTCATCACATCTTCCATGCCATAATTATCTTTTCTGGTCTCCTGAAATAAGCCATAAGCCAGCACCACACTCTCCTTATCCTGATGATCCACCTTTTCCAGCAAATACTCCAAAAATCTGCTGAAATCCTCAGGAAAATCTCTTTTTAATCCCGGAACCAGACACAGCCAGACGCGGAAAGTATCTGAATTAATGTACAAATACTCCGGTTCCAGTAAAATAGCGCTTTCAGGAAGCAAAAATGTTTCCATTCTCTCCAATACTCCAAAAATTCCAATCATCAATTTTCGGATTTCTTCTGCCTTGACATTCCGGTTTTCCAATACTCTGTACAAAGGCTGTCTGGAGGTGATTTCATAGTGAAACCGAACACCATCATCCATCTGACGAATCTGAAACCGCAAAATGCCATCAATCTGGTTTTTCGCCATCATATGGCTCTCATATCCCTGCCATAGCAGCTCTTCTGGATCAATAATTAAATAATTATGTTTAAATTCTCTCTGATAACTGATTTTCATATTTACAACCTGCCCTTTTTATGTAGGCGATATTTATACAGGCTTCTCATTCCAGCAAGCTCCACATTCTCAAAGCTTCCTCCGGACGAAATACAGGAGCTGTCAGCTCCAGACTCCATCTCATTCCCTGTGCCTGCCTTGTGATCTCTTGTTCCTCCAAATCCACAGCTTTATGGCGTTCCCGTTCCACCTCCTCATGGACTGCAAAGCTTCCCACAGTCTCCCTCTGGACATGAAAAGCCTGATTTAACAAGATCATCATTACAAAGAACACCACTGCCATAACTCCTGCTGCTTCCACTGTATAGCTGGCCCTAAGCCCTTTCACCAAAGTCCTCCTGCCACTGCAAAGCTCTGCCGCTCTATGCCTCTTCATCTCCACAGCTCCATACCTGCCATCCAAATTCCTGGAATCGCAGCAAACGGCAAAAAAGGTATTGACAATTTTCTTACATTCTTTTTCCAGTAAATCTGATTCCACACAAACAAAACCATTCCATATAATCCGCACAGCATAACTCCCATACACATAACTGCCAAATTTTCTGAAAAATCCAACATCAGGCCGCTGATTAAAAAAAACAATCCGTCTCCTGCTCCTATCCCCCCTTCCAAAAGCCTTCCTGCCAAATAAAGACATATGCCAATACTGCAGCTTGCCAGATGACGATTCCATGAAAAACCAACATCTGCCGTCCTCCACAGATATCCGTCCCATATCAGCGCCAGCAAACCAAACAAAATGTATACCCATAATTTTACTTGCTGCCTCTTAAAATCCTGTGCTGCTGCTGTCAGCAAAAATACGGCAAACACAATCCATCTGATTTTTAATCTTTCCATCCCATCCCCCTATTTGCCGCAATAAGAACAAGCTCCCAAATGCTCCACCTCTGACAATTTTACTGCTCTGGCATAAGCCACAATTGCCGTACAGTTTTTCCCGGAATGATAACTGGTTCCATTCGGCATGATGTAAACCGTATTTCCTGCATTCTTTCCGCATATCCCACAGGGATAATACTTTCCTCCACTTTCATTCCGCAGTTCATTTACCTGCTCCTTTGATACTCCTGTCAGATTGTTAGCCAGATAATGACAACTACGGCTTTTATGATAACGAGTGCTGTTTTTTCCCACATATACAATCAAATCCTCCTGACAATCTGACATATTTCCATCTTCTCCATAAGCTTTTCCTTCCTTTCCTATCCAGGCCCGTCTTCTGCAGCGCAGCGTCCGCTCTAAAGCCGGAATCCCTAGTACAGGAAATGGAAGACGGATCTCATAATCTAAAATCAGATCAATCGTCTCTCCATCTTCTAATACCTGAGAACGCAGCATGTGAACCCTTTCCATAGCAAAGGTATCTGCATGCTCCATAATCTTTACCTGGGCATATCCCTGAGCAGCGCCAGATACAAAATATTTGCAGAAATCTCTGGCAAAGTCCCCTGCTCCTGCAGGCATGATTCCTTTCTTCCATTCCTTTTCCAAATAAGCATACTGGCTGAAATCCTCTCCCATTTTCTCCATAGCTGCCTGAAGCTTTCTCTCCGTATTCATAATCTTCATAGGCAGAATCAGACAGACAGCTGCAAATATAAACAAAGTAAGGCACATTACTGCTTCCAATGTCAAAGAGCCAGAGACGGACAGGAATGCTTTTTTCCTGTGACAGCCATAAATGATTTGAAATCTGTATTTATTGGGGATTCGTACCTGGAGAGTCACGATTTTTTTCTTTTTATATTTTTTGGGTATTCTGCGATTGTGCAGCTTTAATAAACGATTTTTATGACTGACTGCCAAGGAAAAAAGCATTCCTGTCCGCCTCCTCTCTGTAAAATGATCTCTGCTAATACTTTCGCTCTGCCATAACCTCTATGGGATAGGTATGATTCCTGTTCCCTGTTTGATTTTCCATAAATCCCAAAGAAAAGAACACATGTTTGCTGTCCAGTTCATTTCTTAGCTTTACCTGATATATCCCCCGGCGCATTCGAAAGCTTTTTTGCATACGGCAAATATTCATCTGAA
>CATLIJ010000008.1 GCA_949948825.1 uncultured Clostridiaceae bacterium | reverse complement strand
ACATATTGATTGTCCGTAATTCCTGCAATTCCCATATACTTTCGCGCTGCCCCAATGGTCCCTGCCGCATGAGTCCCATGATCATCCTCTTTGCCTACATAGACCTCATTGGTATCGCTGAAAAAATTCCATCCGTATACATCATCCACATAGCCATTGCCGTCATTATCTATGCCATCCCCAGGAATCTCATCCTCATTCACCCATATAGCATCCTTCAGCTCTGGATGATAAATGTCAATCCCTGTATCAATCACCGCCACGATAACCGGACGATGCTCCTCACTGCTTTTATCATACAATTCCCAGGCAGGCTGTATGTTAATATCCACTCCTTTCACAGAATCTGTAGTCTCAACAGAGTAATTTCCCGGACCTCCCACATCAAGAGGAATCCCTAACACATTGGCCAAATCTATGGCTGCTGCCAGCCTGGGATTGCTATCCTGAAACCGGTTTACCAACTCCTGATACTGAAACTGCCCGTCATTTTTCAGTCCCCACTGATATTCTGCATAAATATCCTCCGGAGACAGATTATTCAGTCCAGGTCCCACATTTCTAACTCCAACTTTCTTCTCTTTGGCCTCCGGCCCATGTTCCTCTTCTGTCCTCTCTCCAGCCACAGTCTCTGTCTGCACCTTTGATGTTCCTGACAATTTCTCATTTCCTGTCTGTGCCGCTTCTGCCCTTGTCATTACAGACAAAGGCATACTAAAAGTTAATATTCCTCCAAACAGCAATGCTGCGCAATATCTGAAAAATTCCATTCTTTCAAACTCCTACTTTTATACAGGCCGTGATTCCTTACAACAAAACTAGTATATCATACATTTTACTATAGTAATTTGAAAAAAATGTGAATTTTTACTTACGATTTCCGCCTTCCAGATAAGAAATCATAATCATACAAACAACATAAATCACATATCATTGCCAATAGTTTCTAAAATTTCTTGAAGCAAACTGTTTTGTTCACCCATACAATTCGGAAAAAGGCGGGGAATGTTAGGTTATTCATTGTTTACAATTAAAAGAGGGATTCTCTAAATAATACAGAACCCCCTTTTACTTTTTATTCATCATTTTCAAAATCTCTTCTTATTTGTTCACTTATCTCTTGTGCCCGTTTTTGTATAGTTTCATCAATCACTACCGAGCCATTAGTATTTTGGGCTATTCTATTTATTAATGGAGATACACTTTCAATATAGTTACCTACTTCATTTTGTAATTGAATCTTCTTTTCAATACTATCTTTTAAATTTTCTATTTCTTTCTGTAATAACATAATTTGTGTCTTTGTCTCACTATTAATGTCACTACTTTGTATTCCAGAAATAAATGTATATACTATTGCAATAATACTTAATACAATTGATATTCCTGTTGATACAACTGAAAGTATATTAGTAGCATTGGCATTTCCCGAAATCACCAAACAAAGCAACAAAACGATCACTAAAAATAAAATGACAATAATCCAAAACAGATCACGGTTTGTTAACCATACCTTTTTTGCTGTTTTTTCTCTTTTACACATTACATTATAAATCCTCCTCAAAAACATCTCCTGGATTATCCCAAATGATTTTATCGACCTCCCATATAGGATGTAATGTTGCTGACAACATAATGGCCTCCAAAGATTTAGGCGACTCTAATCGGTATGTCAAAAAATACAACATATAACGTTTAAACTTATTTAATTGTTCATTTGCGTAATTATGTATATCATTATTTGCACAATCAATCTTTAAATAAGGAAACAAAGCATCTACTAATAACTGTACACAATAATGTTCATTGCAAAATAATATTTTTGATTTTTTAGTATCACTTAATCTTTTTTCTTCTAAGATACTATCATTTATTACCGTAATAGGCTTACGCTTTACTATCCAATATACATAATACGCCATTGTCTTAATTGGATTAGGAAATTCTGTAGGGTGATATTCTTTTAATCTCATCAAATCATCAAATGCATCTATTAATGCTTGTCTCATCACTTGATAATTTAAATTTATTTTTACATCTGGTATCATATTATTTCTACAATATTTATTTATCTCCGATTCCCAGCTTTTAGACACCCCAACAAGATATCTCAAATTTCTATCAAACTCTTCTTGCAATTCCTTTCCCAAATCATCATACCATATATCTATTGACTTAAATACTAAATTCATTTATCCCTCCAAAAAAATAGTGCAAAATCCTACGACCTGCACTATTTCTTCTCTCTAGTCCTCTTCAAAACAATTAACTATCACCTTACTTGTTCTTTCAACGCTCCATTCATAGTTAGGAATTCCATGATTTTCCAAGTGCAATATGGGGGTTCCGTTTTTTTTAGACTTTTGTTCAATCTCTTTGTTTATCTCCTCATGTGTATATTCATTTAAAAGCATAGGCTCACCTCCATTGCCTACTATCTATTTAGTATATGCAACTGTTCATATTTATATAAAATATAGAACTATTATAGTAAAAAAGGGGTTCATTTAAATAAAACGAACCCCTCATAAATGCTAAAAACTATAATTATTCAACGATAGAAACAACTCTTCCGGAACCAACGGTTCTGCCGCCCTCACGGATAGCGAAACGAAGACCCTGCTCCATAGCTACCGGATGAATCAGCTCTACGCTCATCTCTACGTTGTCACCAGGCATACACATCTCGGTGCCAGCTGGCAGCTCGCAAACGCCGGTAACGTCAGTAGTTCTGAAATAGAACTGAGGACGATAGTTGTTGAAGAACGGAGTATGACGGCCACCCTCGTCCTTGGTCAGAACGTACACCTGTGCGGTGAACTTGTGATGACACTTTACAGAGCCGGGTTTTACCAGAACCTGTCCGCGCTCGATCTCAGTTCTCTGAACGCCACGCAGCAGAGCGCCGATGTTATCACCAGCCTGAGCCTCATCCAGAAGCTTACGGAACATCTCGATACCAGTAACAACTGTCTTTCTGGTCTCTTCCTTAATACCAACGATCTCAACTTCGTCATTCAGATGCAGTGTGCCACGCTCCACACGGCCAGTAGCAACTGTACCACGGCCAGTAATGGTAAATACGTCCTCAACAGGCATCAGGAACGGCTTGTCAGTCTCACGCTCTGGATCAGGAACCCAGGAGTCAACTGCATCCATCAGCTCCAGAACCTTGTCGCCCCACTCGCTGGACGGATCTTCCAGAGCCTTCAGAGCAGAACCCTGAATGATCGGTGTGTCATCGCCCGGGAACTCATACTCGTTCAGCAGCTCACGGATCTCCATGTCAACCAGCTCCAGCAGCTCAGGATCATCTACCATATCGCACTTGTTCATAAATACAACGATATAGGGAACGCCTACCTGACGGGAAAGCAGGATGTGCTCTCTGGTCTGAGCCATAACACCATCTGTAGCAGCAACTACCAGGATAGCGCCATCCATCTGAGCAGCACCAGTAATCATGTTCTTAACATAGTCAGCATGTCCTGGGCAGTCAACGTGTGCATAGTGTCTGTTATCTGTCTCGTACTCTACGTGAGCAGTAGAAATTGTAATTCCACGCTCTCTCTCTTCCGGAGCCTTATCAATGTTTTCAAATGCCACAGCTTCACCAGTTCCCTTTCTCTCATGCAGGGTCTTGGTAATAGCAGCGGTCAGTGTGGTCTTACCATGGTCAACGTGGCCGATGGTACCGATGTTGCAATGCGGTTTGTTTCTCTCAAATTTTGCTTTTGCCATTTTAAAACGTCCTCCTTAATTTGGCCACAACGGGCTTTCCTTTATATTTTTATATATAGGCTGTCCTTATTATATGCGATTTGCGCAATATTTTCAAGCCTATTTTCCAATTACATCCACGCTTAATGCTTATGCTCAGCAATAATCTTTTCCTGTACCGACTTGGGAACCGGCTCATATTTCTCAAAGAACATGGAATAATTGCCGCGGCCCTGAGTCTTGGAACGCAAATCTGTGGAATAACCGAACATCTCTGACAACGGCACATACGCTCTCACGATCTTGCCGCCGCCTAAATCATCCATGCCTTCAATCCGTCCGCGCCGGGAGTTAATATCTCCGATTACATCGCCCATATATTCCTCAGGCATAGTCACTTCCACCTTCATAATAGGCTCAAGAAGAATGGAACCAGCCTTTTGCATCGCATCCTTAAATGCCATGGAACCGGCAATCTTAAATGCCATCTCACTGGAGTCCACCTCATGGTAGGAACCATCAAATACTGTAGCCTTCACGCCCAGCACCGGGAAGCCAGCCAGAACACCAGTCTTGGAAGCCTCCTCAATACCTTCACCTACTGCAGGAATGTATTCCTTTGGAATCGCTCCTCCCACAACAGAAGACTCAAACTTAAAGGTCTCTTCTCCATTGGCATCCATTGGCTCAAAGTGTACTTTACAATGACCGTACTGTCCACGCCCGCCAGACTGCTTGGCATACTTGCTGTCCACATCCACAGCCTTTGTGAAAGTCTCCTTGTAAGCAACCTGAGGAGCGCCTACATTGGCCTCCACATTGAACTCACGAAGCAGACGGTCCACAATGATCTCCAGATGAAGCTCACCCATTCCAGAGATAATGGTCTGTCCTGTCTCCTGATCTGTTCTTGCCCGGAAGGTGGGGTCCTCCTCTGCCAGCTTTGCCAGCGCTTCGCCCATCTTGCCCTGACCGGCTTTGGTCTTCGGCTCAATGGCAATATCAATAACCGGCTCCGGAAATTCCATGGATTCCAGAATGACCGGATGCTGGTCGTCGCAGATCGTATCTCCGGTTGTGGTAAGCTTAAAGCCTACTGCCGCAGCAATATCTCCGGAATACACCTTATCCAGCTCCTGCCGCTTGTTGGCATGCATCTGTAAGATACGGCCCACCCGCTCCTTTTTGTCCTTTGTGGCATTCAGCACATAGGAACCGGAGTTCAGGGTTCCGGAATAAACACGGAAGAAAGCCAGCTTTCCTACATAAGGATCTGTCATGATCTTAAATGCCAGAGCAGAGAAGGGTTCGTCATCTGAAGAATGGCGTTCCACCTCATTGCCCGCCAAATCCACTCCCTTAATTGCCGGAATGTCTGTGGGTGCAGGCATATACTCCAAAATAGCATCCAGAAGCTTCTGAACGCCCTTATTCCGATAAGCGCTTCCGCAGCATACCGGAACTGCAGTACATTCGCAGGTGGCTTTTCTCAAAACCTTTTTCATCGCCTCAACCGAAGGCTCCTCGCCCTCCAGATACTGCATGGTCAAATCATCATCCAGCTCACAGACCTTTTCCACCAGCTCGCTGCGATATAATTCAGCCTCATCCTTCATATCCTCAGGCACATCTACAATTGCGATATCTTCACCCTTGTCATCATTGTAAATATATGCCTTCATCTCGAAAAGGTCAATGATTCCCTTAAACTCATCCTCTTTGCCAATGGGTAACTGCAGACAAATGGCATTCTTACCCAACCGGTCACGGATTTGGTCCACAGCGCCGAAGAAATTAGCGCCCAGGATATCCATTTTGTTAATAAACGCCATACGGGGTACATTGTAAGTGTCCGCCTGACGCCATACGTTCTCGGACTGCGGCTCCACGCCGCCCTTGGCACAGAACACGCCGACAGCGCCGTCCAGCACACGCAGGGAACGTTCTACTTCAACCGTAAAGTCCACGTGTCCGGGAGTATCAATAATATTGATTCGATGCTCCAAAGCACCCTTTTTCGGTTTGCAATTTTCCTGCATGGTCCAATGACAGGTCGTAGCCGCTGAAGTAATGGTAATACCGCGCTCCTGCTCCTGAGCCATCCAGTCCATGGTAGCAGTACCTTCGTGAGTATCACCGATTTTGTAGTTTACACCAGTATAGTACAGGATACGCTCGCTCAATGTGGTCTTCCCAGCATCAATATGAGCCATAATCCCAATATTCCTGGTCCTCTCTAACGGATATTCTCTTCCAGCCAAAGCTTTGTCCTCCTATTAGATTCTAAAATGGGAGAAGGCCTTGTTTGCCTCTGCCATCTTATGCATATCTTCTTTACGCTTCACAGAAGCCCCTGTGTTGTTGGCAGCATCCATGATCTCATTTGCAAGCCTTTCTTCCTGGGTCTTCTCATTTCTCTTGCGGGAGAACATGGTAATCCAGCGAAGCGCCAGGGTCTGCCGCCTCTCCGGCTTCACCTCAATCGGCACCTGATAAGTGGCGCCGCCAATTCTCTTTGCCTTGACCTCAAGAACCGGCATAATGTTGTTCATCGCTTCCTCAAAAACCTCAACTGCCGGTTTTCCGGTCTTGTCCTCCACACGGGCAAAAGCGCCATATACGATCTTCTGAGCAACGCCTCTTTTGCCGTCCAGCATAATATTGTTAATCAGCTTAGTTACAACCTTATTGTTGTATAAAGGATCCGCCAATACATCCCTTTTCTGAATATGTCCTTTACGTGGCACGTTACTTCCCTCCTTAATCATAGTTGCAGGGGTGACTGGAGTCAGAAACCAAATTCTCCCCATTGCAGCCAGCAATCCTGCGTCTCATCCGGCAGGAATATTCTCTTATAAAAAAACTGGTCTGAATCTCCCGCCTGTAAATCCCGCAAAATTCCACCCATATCTTTTTCCCGCTGCTGCTCATCTCCTGCGAAAATTAACTCGTCGGTACTCACATGTTTCCATAAAATGTGTTCGCGCTCGGTCTTTCCATCTATTCCTGCAACCTACAGGTCAATATCACCGGCACTACTGTCACTTTACTGCCGTTAGTGGTACTTCGTTTACTGCTGTCCCAGCAACAATTCTGTATCCTTCCTTGTTGCTCTTCCCAATGCAGTGAATCCTGCCTCCGGGATTTTACTTCTTAGCAGCTTTCGGCCGCTTCGCGCCATATTTGGAACGGGCTTTCTTGCGGTTTGCAACGCCGGCAGTATCCAAGGTACCACGAATAATATGATATCTTGTACCAGGCAGATCCTTTACTCTTCCGCCACGGATCAGCACCACGCTGTGCTCCTGTAAGTTATGTCCCTCTCCAGGAATGTAGCTGGTCACTTCGATACCGTTGGAAAGACGTACTCTCGCAATCTTACGGAGTGCAGAGTTCGGCTTTTTCGGGGTTGCAGTCTTAACTGCAGTGCAGACGCCTCTCTTCTGTGGGGAAGAGCTGTCAGTGGCACGCTTCCGCAGGGAATTGTAACCTTTCTGCAGAGCCGGTGCTGTGGATTTCTTTACCGATGTCTGTCTTCCCTTTCTTACTAACTGGTTAAATGTTGGCATTCCTTTTCACCTCCTGTGATATTGTCTGTTGGTTGCTGTAAGTCTTCAGCTTTTGCACACAAAAATATGACGTGATTTTTGCACGCCATACCATTATATCTGGATTGCAAACCCCTGTCAAGGGAATTTTTGTAAGAATTTTTCTGTGACAGTTCAGACGGCGAGGAAACTGACATGAATTTTGACGTCAAGCTCGCTTGTTCCGACTACAAAAAACACGAATGTCTAGGCCGGATCGGACATAAACATAAAAAAAACCTGTACAAGAAAGGAATCTCAATGGATATTTCCAAATCAAAAGTATTGCTTCGTTCTTTGTTAATGGCTTATCTGCTGTCCGGAGTTCTGCTCCTTGCCCTGTCCTTTGCTCTTTACCGGATGAAGCTGGGGGAGCAGCAGATTAATGCTGCTGTGTATGGCATCTATGTGATCGCCTGCCTGTTTGGCGGATTTATGGCAGGCAAAGCTTCCCTCTCCCGAAGATTCTTTTGGGGAATGTTGACTGGCATCCTGTATTTTATTGTGCTTTTTGCCGTGTCATGGCTGCTGAACCGGGAGACCATGCCAGTCCCGGATCTCACAAGAAGCGCCACGGTTCTGGCCTGCTGCGCTGTAGGCGGCACAGCCGGAGGGATGTTCAGCTGAAAATCCATACCAGTCCACATGCGGCATCTTCCGATTCATCTGTGCCAGACAAAAGCTGGGAACAAAACTGCAAAAACCATTGCCGCAGCTCTGTTCCCAGCCATTCTGTAAAACATAAACAATGAAAAGCGCCCGGTTATAATTTGGCCCCTGATAATCCAAGGGGAATCGCAAATATTATGCTCACTCCTATCACCACTGCAATAATGATGTGTTCTGTGACAATGTGCTGCGCCCGGTCATAGCTGCCCTGATCATCCACCAGCATAAACTCCTCCGGATTGCTGATATTATATCGGATCTCATACTCCCATCCCTTTTGATACCACCAGTACTGGTCTGTAAAGAGCCATGCCTTTTTCTCATACTCCACCCCATCTATTTCATAATGAAACACAGGCCAGTAATAAGCTCTTTCCCTGCCAAAACGCTCTTCCTCCACTTTTACCACCTTTGCTGTAGTTGTTCCTGTGTAAAAGCGCCGCGCTCTCTCAATTTCCTCCATCATCCCATTACAGCTTGAGATTATGACCATTATCCGGACTCCGACCAGCCCTGCTACCAGCAATACAAGAATAATCATATCATCATTGCCCTGTCTTTTGTCAGGATGCCGCGCTCTCTGCCTCTGCATCCTCCTCCCCTTTTGCCTGCTCTCCCTGAGTCTGAAGCTTTTCTTTCTCCTCCTCGCTCAGAATATACAGATGAATCTTTTCAATCCGGTTCTTTTCCACACATTCCACCACCAGCCGAAGTCCCTCATGGCATACCTCTTCTCCTTCTTCTGGTAAATGGTCCAACAGTCCGATCACCAAACCTCCGATGGAATCATAATCCTCTGATTCCAGTTTCAAATCCAGCCAGCTGTTCAGGTCATCCAGCTTGGTGGAGCCGCTGACCAGGTACTCGTCTGCGGCAATCATCCGGACCTCATCCTCCTCATCCTCATCATACTCATCCCGGATCTCTCCCACAATCTCCTCCAGCATATCCTCCAGAGTGACCATGCCAGCTGTGGCTCCGTACTCGTCCAACACAATAATAATGTTATGAAACGTCTTGCGCATCTCTGCCATCAGCTCAGAGGTCTTCTTATATTCATAAGTATAAAGGGGCTGCCTTAAAAAATCCCGGATGGCAAAAGCCTGACGCTCTGCCAGCAGAATATCCTTTACATTTATAATGCCGATTACATTATCCGTAGTTCCCTCATACACAGGAAAACGGGTAAACTTTTCCCGCCGGAAAATCTCCATCAGCTCCTCAAAGGACGTGTCCACATCCACCATCACCATATCAATCCGGGGTACCATCACATCCTTTGCCACAGAATCGCCAAAGTCAAACACATTATTGATCATCTTCTTCTCTTCTGTCTCAATCACACCCTCTTCATGGCTCACTTCCACGATCGTGCGCAGCTCATCCTCAGTGATCGCTTCCTGCTTTTTATTGGGGTCCACCCGCAAAAGCCGCAAAAACCCCAGGGACAGCTGATTAATACAGAATATCACTGGTGTCAATAATATCATCATCATATAAATAATCCCTGCATACCGCAGCGCCAGCCGCTCCGAATGGATGGTAGCCAGGGTCTTGGGAGAAATCTCCCCAAAAACCAGAATCAACAGTGTCAGGATACCGGTTGCCAGCCCCACTGCCCTGCTTCCGAACAATTCCGTAACAAGGGTTGTCACAAGGGAAGACGCCGAAAGATTTACAATGTTGTTGCCCACCAGAATGGTGCTTAGCATTTTCCCTGAATCTTCTATGACCTTTGTGAGGGTCACTGCCCTTTTGTCCCCGGCCTCCGCCAAAGTCCTCACCCGCATGCGGTTGACCGTAGTAAACGCTGTCTCCGCCGAAGAAAAAAAAGCGGACAGACTAAGCAGCACAACAACCGTACAGATCTGTATGCCCGTACTGTCTCCTGAATCTAACATAAAATTACATTAATCTCCTTTCCCTGTTTCACCTGTGCCTCTTTATTCCCCGGTATATCCGGCGCCAGACACAATATTAAACTGATAAATTGTAACAGATTCTACAATATTTCTCCACCCTTGTCAATGATTATTTTCCTTTGTCTTTTGGCTCTGGCGGCGTTTTTTGGCAAACTCCCGCACTGGCCAGCAAAAAGAGGTAATTCCAGAACCAATCAAAATAAAAATATCGCCCAGGTTAAACACCACTTCCTTCAAAGGCCCAAAGCGAAGGCTGAAATAATCCACCACATAATTCCTTACATAGCGGTCATACAAATTGCTCAGAGACCCGCCGATTACCAGTGAGGCAGCGGTTTTCTCCAGAAAACGCCCCTTTTCCCTCTGCATCTCTATAAGTCCCCCTGCCAGGATGGAGGTGAGAATCAAAGGGATCAGGCGCACCAGCTCCTGATGATTTTCCAGGAAACCAAAGGGAAAGCCTTCATTGTGATTCCGATAAACCCAAATCTTTCCCTTTGCTTTTTCCAACGGTCTGGGAAACTTCTCCGGCTCCTGCGCTTCCACCATATACTTTAACCACTGATCTCCCCCTGCCACCAATGCAATCAACGCCGCATATACCATAATAATGCCCTCCTAACGTCTTGAGTTACTGTTATTATACTATTTTCACGGACAACGGTCAAATACATCCGGAAAATCATATCCTTATTTTAAAAGGATAAAAGGAAAATGCCATGCCTGATTCTATCTGCCAACATGCTCCTTCCTCTGAAGATTATATGGACTTTATTCTGCATTATTCTCCCCGTTCCATTCAGTCCTTTTATGATCTGGCCCAAACCCAGTGTGTCAATTTTATCAGCCGGGGCTTTGCTGTAATCCATGCTTTGCGGGACAACGCAGAACCTTTAAGTATATATCGATATTCTTACAGCAGCATCCCCAAGCTGTACGGACTTTTAGATACTACGGTTCTGGAAAGCAGCGGAATCCTTCCTGTTTTCGACCAGCCCGCCCTTCAGGCTGACGGTGATGGTGTTATTTTAGGTATTGTGGATACGGGTGTTGACTATACGAATCCTCTGTTCCGAAAGCCGGACGGCTCCAGCCGGATTCTCGGTATTTGGGATCAGACCATAGACACAGGAGAAATGCCACCGGAAATCTCTGGCTTTCAGCCATTTTACGGAGCCCTGTACTCACAGGAACAGATCAATGAGGCACTGTCAGCCCAAGATCCTTTTACCATAGTCCCCAGCCGGGATACTGACGGCCACGGCACCTTTATGGCAGGAGTTGCCGCCGGCAACCGGATTGACCGGCCTGTTGCCTTTTCCGGCGCTGCCCCAAAGGCATCTCTTGCTGTAGTGAAGCTAAAACCTGCCAAACAATATTTGAGAGATTTCTTCCTCGTCAACACAGATGACCCGGTCTTCCAGGAAAATGATATCATGGCAGCAGTGAGCTATCTTTTAAGTCTGGCCGGACTGTATCAGCTTCCTTTAGTCATCTATCTGGGAGTGGGAACCAATCAGGGGGACCACGAAGGAAATAATCCCTTAAGCCAGCAGCTGCAGAACTTAAACGGATATCTTGGTCTGGCCATTGTTGCCGGAGCGGGAAATGAGATGGGCTATCATCATCACTTTATGGGCAATATGACCATTGACCAGGCTTATGAGGACATTGAACTGCGGGTTGGCGCTGACGAAACCGGATTTTGTATGGAATTGTGGTCCCATGAGCCAGAGCTCTACACAATTGGGATTACATCCCCCTCTGGTGAAGTCATTGATCAGATCTCCCTAAAACTTGGCGCTGAAACTGTGGTGCCTTTCCGCCTGGAATCCACGGTCCTGACTGTAAGCTATCAAAACTTTGAAAGCAGCTCTGGCAATCAGCTGATTTTCATGCGGTTTGAAAATCCTGCTTCCGGAATCTGGCGGATTCGCGTGTTTCCCACGGTATATATTACTGGAAAATTTCATGTATGGCTGCCCATGCATGGTTTCTTATCTGACCAGACGATTTTTCTGCGTCCAAATCCAGACACCACAGTTATGGACCCTGGAAATGCAGATGCCCTGTTCACTGTAGCTGCATACAATCACAGCAACAACAGCATCTATATTCACAGCAGCCGGGGCTACACTCCAAAAGGCCGATTAAAACCAGATCTAGCGGCCCCAGGCGTGGATGTCCAGGGGCCGGCAGCAGACGCTGCCATAGAAGGTGAGCTCCGCTTCACCCGCCGTTCTGGCTCTTCCGTAGCTGCGGCCATCACTGCCGGCGCTATTGCTGACATCTTTACCTGGGGCTTTACTCACGGCCATGATCCGGATTTGAGCAATACAGCCATCAGTTCCATGCTGATCCGGGGCGCAGACCGGAATCCTGCCTTTACCTACCCCAATAAAATATGGGGATTTGGAACCTTAAATTTGTCTCAGGCATTTCTCCGCAACCAGGATTAGAGGGGGGCTGATGCCCCCTTTAACCTCTCATGCAGATCAAAGGCCCTCCCTTTTTCTCCAGATAGGCCTGTGTTACCTCCACTGCTCCAATATTAGGATCTTTCGGAATCTCATACATAATATCAAGCATATACTCTTCCAAAATAGCCCGGAGAGCTCTGGCCCCTGTTTCCCTCTTTATGGCTTCCCCTGCAATCCATTCCAGGGCTCCATCCTCAAATACCAGCTTTACCTCATCCATCTCCAAAAGCTTCTCATATTGCTTTAAAATAGCATTTTTCGGCTCTCTCAATATTTTTACCAAAAGCTCCTTTGTCAGCTTTTCCAAAGTCACTGTCACCGGGAGCCTGCCTAAAAATTCCGGAATCATTCCAAAATTCCGAAGATCTTTATTCGTCACCTGATGTAAAACATCCTCCTCTTCACCATACTTATCCTTTAGTTCTGCACCAAATCCTATGGAGGACGTCTTTTTGAGCCGCTCTCGTATGATTTTCTCCAAATCCGGGAAAGCTCCGCCGCAAATAAACAAAATATGATCCGTATTTACTGTGGTAAGAGGAGTCAGGGCATTCTTCTGGTTTGAACCTACTGGGACCTCCACTCTGCTTCCCTCCAGCAGTTTCAAAAGCTCCTGCTGTACAGATTCCCCGCTTACATCCCGGACATTTGTCTCTCTCTTTTTGGCAATCTTGTCAATCTCATCAATAAAAATAATCCCATACTCCGCCCTCTCCACGTCATTTCCAGCTGCTGCCAGCAGCTTTGAAATGACGCTTTCAATATCATCCCCAATATATCCGGCCTCTGTCAGGGACGTGGCATCTGCGATGGCAAGGGGAACATCCAAAAGACGGGCCAGGGTTTTCACCAGATACGTCTTGCCGCTGCCAGTAGGGCCGATCATCAGGATATTGGATTTCTCGATCTGTACCTCCTCTGGTTCTTCCTTTTCCTGCCTTTTGCTCTCTGCATAAAGCCGTTTGTAATGATTATAAACAGCAACAGAGACTACCTTTTTTGCCCGCTCCTGTCCAATCACATATGCATCCAGCTGGCTTTTAATCACATGAGGCGCAGGAATATCCTTCAATTCAAATCCCGGACCCTCTTTTTTCTTTTTCTTCTTTACCTGCTGCCGCTTTGGAATCTGCATCTGAGGCATATCCTCTCCATTGCCCACAGGCACAAAATTCATATTCATCAAAGGCATCCCGGAAAGCTTGGAAAAATCAATTTTGGAAAAATCCATTTTTCCTCCCATGATCGAATCAAACGCTTTCTGCATACAATCATGGCACATACACATATTTCCCGGCATCACAATCATGCTTCCGGCCTTGCTCTCCGGTCTGCGGCACATATAGCAGATTTTTTCATAATCCTGCTCGTCCCTGTTGCTGTCCGGATGCTCTCTGTTTTCCTTTTCTTCCACCCTGTCTCCTCGCTTTCCCTCTGGAACTTTTTAAACCTGTTTCTTCCAACTGCGCAAATACTCAGAGCGCCCATAGGACACCCTGAGTATGGCTTGTTTCTACTATATTTCCATTTCATAAAAATTGCAAGCACTAATTGTTCTCTGCCTCTGTTTTATATCCTAAAGTGACTTCCACTGTGCGCTCTACATACTCACCGTTTTCTAGGGAATATACAGTCAGGGGTACGGTGCTGCCGCCTTCATAGTAAGTCAGAATTTCCTGCAGATCCGTCTTGGAGCGTATGGTCTGTCCGTCAAATTTCGTGATAATATCTTTCTCCCGCAGTCCGGAATTTGCCGCCGCGCCGCCTTCCATGATCTTGTAAACATAAACTCCCTTAGGCATTCCGTACATAGCAACCGTCGTGTCATCAATATTCACAGCCTGGATTCCCAAATAGCCCTGTTTGTTTTCCGCTATCTCCACTCGTGTCTTCCGGTTCATCAGATCATTGATAATATCCTGGGCCCTGGATATGGGAATCGCGTATCCCATGCCTTCTACCTCTGTGGAGGAATATTTTGCCACATTAATGCCAATCACTTCCCCCCGCATGTTTAACAGGGCGCCTCCGCTGTTGCCTGGATTGATGGCTGCATCCGTCTGCAGCAGATTCCGGCTGGTGCTGTCCTGGGACTTTACCTCCCGGTTCAGAGCGCTCACATACCCTACGGTCACAGACTGTCCATATCCTAAAGCATTCCCGATGGCAATGACTCCCTGGCCTACCTCCAATGCATCCGAATCCCCCATGGTAGCCACTTTAATCTGCCCCATGGTTTCTGAATCAATCTCTGACAAAGGAATGGCAATAACTGCCAGATCGCTTTCTGAATCCGTTCCCTTGATTGTCGCCGAGACGGTTGTATCATTAATAAATGTAACCGACAATTCCTGGGAATCCTCCACCACATGATTGTTGGTGACAATCAAAAGCTCATCATTATTCTGACCAACAATAATTCCCGAACCGCTGCTGGGAACCTCGTATTTTTGGCTGGGGCCAAACCAGAGTCTCTGTTCTAATACCATGGTGTTTGTGATGGCCACCACAGAAGGCATAGCTGACTTTACAATGGAAGAAACATCTGTCATCAGCGCTGTGGAGGCTGTGATTGCTGACTCTTTTACTTCCGGCGCTTTTGCTGTTTCCAGAGCAACTCTTGTCTCCTCCCTGGGTGCATATTTATCCCGCAAAAGCTCTCCTGCTGTATTGACTCCAAACATGGTTCCTCCTGCCACTGTGCCGAACAAAAGTGCAGCAGCAGTAATTCCAGCTGCCCTGGCTGCCATGGAGCTCTTTTTCCTGGGAATTTTTACTGGTTCCGGAGGAATATAAGACATATCCATTCGGTTATATTCGGTATCCCTCTTTTGTTCCTCCTTCACAGAATCCTGACGGCTCCAGCGATATTGTCCATCTGCCTCCTGCCAGCCCCACTGCTCTTCCTGTCTGCGCTCTTCTTCTGTCTTGCTCTCTCTGTCCTTGTCTTCTCTATAATCTTCGTACATCCTTAATAATCCCCTTTCCTTAAAAATCTCTTCGTTTCTTTGCTATGACTCAAATATACCTGCCATTTGTGATAAAACTGTGATAAAATTATATTTTAAATGTGAACTGCAGCAAGTCAGGCAGGGGAGGGCTTCCTCTGCCCTCCGTGCGGCCCGCACTCCGCCTTTGCTGCATATTCCTCTGTGTGGGCCTGCGCATAAAAGGCGTGTCCTGGACTCTTCTATCCAAAACACGCCTTTGCTGCCTCTTTTAATCTGTGCTTTTTCACATCCCCGGAGCCATAACAGGCCCATTATTATTTCCTGTCTGTCCTCCTGGTCCGTTGCTTCCTCCGCCGTCAGGCCCCCCTGGAACCTGACTTCCCGGCGCTCCCCCTGGCCCATGATTGTCGGCTGCCGTTGTGGAGGCAGTCGGTTTGACCGGGCTGACCGGGTTGGCTGACGTGGTTCCCTGCGAGGGAGCAGGAATTGGCGTCAGGTTAGACGCGTCCGTAGCTCTGGCCGGACTGCTCTCCTCTGGGCCTCCTGGTCCGGTCTGAGTGTGACCGGTCGTGGGAACCGTAGGACGGCCATGAGAATCAGTCTCTGTTGTGGAAGGACGTGTGCCAGAGGAATGGGCCGTTGTGTTATCCACAGGACGAAGGGGCTGCCTTGTCGTGCTGCCAGGAGATGTGGTCTCTCTGGGACGCTGGCTGCTGCTTTCCGTCTGGTCCAGGCCTTCAAGGGAATCCGTCCCTTCTGTGGGCTGCCGGATGATCACCCCTGTCTCTGAGGTGCTGGAGCTTTCAGAGGATTCCCGGTTCGTCACATTCTTCCGCCGTACCAATTCTCCGTCTTCATCCAGCATCCACCCTGTCGCAATTCCGTCCTCATCTGTCTCCTGCTTTACATAATCTCCATCTGCATCTGTCTCCCGGGCAATCCTTTTGCGCACCTTCTTACCATTGGAATTCAGCACATAAATGTACTCGTAATCCTCCTCCTCTTCCTCGGTGGCTTTGGTGGTAGGCGCTGCTGTGGTCTTGGGAGGCTGAATAACACCTCCGTCTGTGTTGACACTCTTTACATAATTCCCTTCCTTGTACATTCCGGAATCCGCCGCGATTTTCTTGCTTATGCTTTTCACTGTATCAGAAGGATCATAGTTTTCCGTGCCAAACAAAAACTGGTGAAGGCGCACCACATTGCTTTCCAGTGTCTGTGGGATAACACAGGCCCCCTTTGCCCCCATCCTGGCATCGCCGCGGGCTTCCGGAAATCCCATAGTCTCTCCAATATGGTATTTATTCACATTCTTAATAGCTGTATAAAAATCATCAACCCCGAGATTGGTGGACAACTGCGGGAACACAGCTCCCAAAACCTTGTTCAGGGTGTCAAAATCCGCTTTCTTCGCCTTATCAAAAGCCAGCTGAATCACCTTCCTCTGCCGCTCTGTACGGGCAAAATCCGTATCCATAAGGCGCAGGCGTCCATAAGCAACTGCCTGAACCCCGTCCAGATGATTCATCCCTGCATGGGTAAGCTGAGTGGAACCGATTCCTGTAACCTTCACCGTCTCGGAAATAAAGGCATTAATATAATAAAATTCTGCCTTGCTAAGCTCTATATCCACACCGCCTAAAATCGTAATGGCGTCTGCCACTGCTTTCCAGTTAAAGGTTGCATAATCCGTCACATTCAAATCCAGATTCCGGTTGATTGCCGCCATGGCCTGCTCCGGTCCCCCGGTGAAATATGCCTGATTAAACTTATTGTAAGTTCCCTCTTTGGAAAGGTTCAGATAAGTGTCCCGAAACAGGGAAACCAGTTTAATCTCCCCGGTCTCCATATTAATGTTGCATATAATGTTTACATCCGAGTTCGTGCTCTTATTTATGGTGCTATTGTCTCTGGCGTCCACGCCGAAAACAGCAATCGTCCAGTAACCCTTCAGCCTTTCCATGGTAACTACATCCAGATCCTGGTTCTGAACCTGCTCCATATCAATCACCGGCCGGTTTACCTGATTCATCAGCCGCGCCACATAAACATATCCAGCCATAAACAAAAGCGCAAAGCATTCCGCTATAATCATTCCGATAATCCGGCGCCGCCGGATCTTTCGGGCATTTTCCTGCTGCTTTTTATACAACCCGCTGGTCTGGCCGCCACCTTTGGCAGCTGCCGTAGCTGCTGTCTGAGAGGACACCGCACGGCGTCCTGCCAAGGCAGCCCTCCCGGATGTACGCGCAGGCTGAACCGGCGAATGCTTTTCCATGGGATGAACAGCAGAATCATTCATCACCCGAAGCCCGTCACCTGCCTGAGCTTTGCCTGCATTGCCAGCCATCCGGTTGATTTTGGAGCCCGCTGCCATTCTCCCTGCTCCGACGCCTCTGGAGTCTGCGGCTGACCGTGTGCCTCTGGCTGCAGAATCAGACCCTCCTGCCATTCCGCCTGTCCCCTGGTCAGCCTGCTGAACCGGATTTCTGCTCATCTGGCCTGAACCGGCAGCTCCTGACTGTCTGGAATCCGTATTTCCAGGGCGGCTTACATTCCCTCCTGTCCGGTCCATCCCAGTTGTATCCGGCTGTCTGGCATTTCCTCCCAAACGGTCCATCCCGGCAGCTCCCGGCTGTCTTCCATTCCCGCCCAAACGGTCCATTCCGGCGGCTCCCGGCTGTCTTCCATTTCCTCCCAAACGGTCCATTCCGGAAGCTCCCGACTGTCTTCCATTCCCGCCCAAGCGGTCCATTCCGGCGGCTCCCGGCTGCCTTCCATTCCCGCCCAAGCGGTCCATTCCGGCGGCTCCTGGCTGTCTTCCATTTCCTCCCAAACGGTCCATTCCGGAAGTTCCCGGCTGCCTTCCATTTCCTCCCAAACGGTCCATTCCGGCGGTTCCTGGCTGTCTTCCATTCCCGCCCAGGCGGTCCGTTCCGGAAGTTCCTGACTGTCTTCCGCTTCCGCCTAAGCGGTCCATTCCGGCGGCTCCTGGACGACTGGCATTTCCAGCCCTCCGCTCCGACCCCGGAGCTCCTGGCTGTCTGGTATTTCCGCTCATCCGGTCCATCCCAGCGGTCTGTCCTTCCCCCGCCTGTCTTGTCATCCGTGGATTTCTACGGCTTTTCCGTTCCGGGTATCCCAATTCTTCATCATACTCTCGACTCATCCAACATACCTCGTCTTCATCATCCACGTAACAGTTCAGACAGCAGGCAAGAAAATGCCCCGTCTGAACTGTTACTAATCCACCAACCGGACACCGGCAATTTAATAGGCATTTTTGTTAATGAAGCCCTTAAATACAGTCAAAAACAGAATCTTAAAATCAAATCCCAATGTCCAATTCTCAATATAATACAAATCGTGTTCAATCCGTTTCTCAATGGAAGTGTCTCCCCGGTATCCATTGATCTGAGCCCAGCCAGTCATACCAGGCCGAACCTGATGCTTTATCATATAACGGGGGATCTCTTCCTTAAACCGTTCCACAAAAAACGGCCGTTCCGGACGCGGCCCCACCAGGCTCATACTCCCCACCAGTACATTAAACAGCTGAGGCAGTTCATCAATACTGGTCTTACGAATCACTTTACCCACAAGTGTCACCCGCGGATCTCCCTGAGTAGTCCACTGCTTCTTCTCCTGACTGGCCTGCTGCACCTCCATGGAGCGAAACTTATACATGCGAAAAGGGCGGTTATGCAGTCCCACACGCTCCTGGCTGTAAATCACTGGCCCGGGAGAAGTAAGCTTCACCAGAACTGCTGTAATCGCCATTACAGGCGAAAACAAAATCAGGGCAGCCACTGCGCCGCACAGATCCATCACCCGCTTCATGGTGGCATTTAACAGATCATTTAACGGCACATGGCGGATATTGATCACAGGAAGCCCCTGCAGATCCTCTGTATAAGGCATAGTAGGTATAAACTTATTATAGTCGGGAATGAATTTTGTATGCACACCAGATTTCTCACATTCTGCTACCATCTTCTCCAAACCAGCATAATCACGGATGCTTAAGGTAATTGCAATCTCATCTAACAGATTCATATTTAAAATCAGCTTCAGATTGTCTGTTGTTCCGATTACCTTCACTCCCCGGTAGGATTCTCCCCGCTGTTTGTGATCATCCAAAATTCCCCGTATCTGATATCCCCATTCCGGATTTGCCGCCACCCGGTCAATGTAGCTCTCTGCGGCTCTGCTGTATCCAATCAGCAGCACATGCTTTTGATTGTATCCCTTGGAGCGGATGGAACGAAGAAAAATCCGAATCAGATTTCTCTCCAAAGTCTCTGCCACCACATTTACCACATAGAAAAAAAACACCAGCCTTCTGGAAAAGTTCTGGAAATATGGGTTTTTCCCTCCCAAGTACAGCACCATGCCAAACAGCAGAAACCCAATGGTATTTGCTTTGAAAATATTGGCAAATTCCCGTCTGCGGCCCTGAACACGCTTTGGGGTAAACAGATGAAAAACCGTATATAACAGCAGATATGCCGGCACAATCACTGCCAGCACCCCCAGGTAAATCCCCGGAGGCAACACCTCATGGGCAACATAAAACCTGCCGCTGCCAATGATGATATACCAGCTTAAGACATACGCCGCCACAATCACCCACGCATCAATCACCACATGGAGACGGTTTAATCTTTTTTGGTTATCCTTGATCATAATGTTTTACCTTCCCGATGGTAAGGGACTGTCACTTCCTGTCAGTTCCTAACGACTCATTATACACGAATTTTCCCTGTTGTTCTATTAAATTTCTCTTAAATATCCAATACCTTTTTTTAACAATCCTGTTACAGCTTTCCTCTTTTCCGAAGCTGACGCCGGGAAAATTCCCACATATATATCACTGCCCCTGTCATTAACTCCCACTGAATGGCAAGATAATTTTCCAGATTTTTCCTTTGATATAAAACTCTTTTTGTTTTGCGGGCCGTTGAAATCCCTTCCCAAATTCCCATCCGATACTCTCTCCCAAAGCCAATCCTCCGGAAAAAGAAATACTTAACCGCAATGCCTGCCAGAATAGGAACACTGTTGATGAAAAGCTGAAGCGGCGGCATATTTTTATAATTCACATACACACTGTTTCGGGCTGCCAGTCTTACTTTAAAAGAATTATACTTAGAGCCGCTGGTGCCGCTTCCCACATGGTAAACCACTGCCTGGGGGCAGTACCGGTTATAATATCCTGCAATTTTAGCCCGGTACCCCACATCCAGATCCTCCAGATAGGCAAAATGAAGCTCATCAAAATATCCAATCTCATCAAATATTCTTCTTCGGTATATGGCAGCCCCGGCACAGGCAGAAAATATATGGCAGGGCCGGTTATACCGCCCTGCTTCCTGCCCCACCCCCCGCTGATAAGCCCATCCCATGACACTGTACATATCTCCCGCATCATCCATAAGCTCCCTGTGATACATCTGAATCATCTTGGGGCTGACAGAAAAAATTCTGGGAGAAGCCTCAATAGCCTGAAGAAGATTTTCCACATATTCCGGCTCTGCCTGTGTGTCATTGTTCAGCAAAATTACATAAGGTGTCTGAACCGCACGGATTCCTGTATTGACCGCACCGGAAAAGCCAATATTTTCCGGAAGGAAAACAGCCGGAATTCCCTGCTGCTTCAGCCACAAAACACTGTTGTCTGTGGAGCCGTTATCCACCACAAGCACATCAAAATCCTTTGTTGTCTGATTCTTCAAAGCCTCCATACAAGGCTCCAGAAAGGAAAGCCCATTGTAATTGGGTATGATTACAGTAGCTTTTTTCATCTTGTCCCCTTTCCTTTCTCCAGGGTTACTTCCAGGGGGTATGGTTCCCCGATCTTTTCCTTCAGAAGATCCCTTAAGGCAAAATTTGATTTCCGCAAGGTCAAATTGGGATTATAATAAGGGTCTCCCTCCGCCAGAATCTCCGGCCAGCGGCGGGCAAAAATCCCGATCTCCCGGTTAAAGCGGGCTACCTTTTCCGGCGTGTCCTCCAGACCGCGGGACTTGGATTCATAATGATACATAAGGGCATAGGGAGCATACGCCACCAAAAGTCCCTCCCTCCGGACCTTCATACAGTAATCAATATCATTAAAGGCCACTGCCAGCTCTTCTGTAAATCCTCCAACCTGCTGAAATACAGAGGCTTTTGTCATCATACAGGCAGCGGTCACAGCGCTGTAATCTTGGGCGCACATGGCCCGGTGGAAATAGCTGTTCTCCGCCTGATGAAGTCCGATAAAGGTATGTCCTGCAATGCCGCCAAATCCCACTACCACTCCTGCATGCTGAATCGTGTCATCCTGGTACAAT
>CATLIJ010000007.1 GCA_949948825.1 uncultured Clostridiaceae bacterium | reverse complement strand
TGCGCCCATTGTAAAAGCTATATCACTGCTTCGGATAGACAATAGTTCCATTCCAATCTTCAGATTTAGAAAATCTAATATCTGTTGATTAAGCTGAATTATACCATTCTCTGAAATATTTACCCAACAATATGATCGCCCTTTATATTTGACAAATTCGCCCTCTGCGGTCTGATAATTCTGTAAAGCTGGATTATCAGTAAGAATGTGTCCTAATTTTGACGGTTCTAACAATCCTTTTCTTGTCACACAAAAGCCGCCAGTGACTTTGCTTCCGGTAAAAAGATAGACTTTTCCCTCTGATGTGGCGTTATATTCTGCAAGTGCCTGTGATGGAAGATGGATTGTCAAATCATGTCGTATCAGTGACTTTCCGAAAATAAATTTACCGCCTTTGTTCATTTGTGGCATATATCATCAACTCCTTTTCCTAAAAGTGGAAGTCCACTATATCATAAGAAAATTGAAATGTCACTAAGGCTCTCTAAAGTGTGGCAGATTTCATATCGTTTCTTGATTGTAATAAGACGATGTATACTTTATTTGATATGTATTAAAATATAACATTACAAGGAGTTCTCTTTTGCTGCAAATTCATATTGTTATATGAATTTACCTCAAAATACATAGTTTTGCCTAAATATCCGGCATTTAATTCTGTTAAACGTCCATTTGCCCAATTATTGGTGCTTCGCTTATCAAACCAATTCAGCCATTCGCAGTCAGTTTCATAAATTACGCCAAAATAATATTGACAATCATAAATTAGACTGCGAACATATTCTTTCAATTTTGGCATATCGGTTTTGATGTAATCAGATGTTGACATGGCATTTCCACCATCATATTTTAATTCTATAATAGCAGCTATATCAGTCATTTTTTCAGACAACCATTTCTTTTCTAACGTCATATCCATTTCAACAATAACTAAATCTGCAAAAAATTTTAGTTCCTTAAAATAAAATTCGGGATAAATATATAGGTGATTTTGTTGAAGCAAAAGGTTTAATTCGTTTTGCAAGTGGTGGTATAAACTGCATTGAAGGCTTGCTTCTTTTATTAGAAAGCCATTACCATAATCAGTGCAGATATTATGAATCCAAATATTTTTTATTACTTTATCAATTTCTTTTCGGATACTCTTTTTTATCATTGTGTGCTCCTTTTGGTGGATATAGCTTTTGTCTATTCATTTTCGGGATATATTTTAACGGATATTCCCCGAACACCTTTTTTCACAATCTTGCTGTCATCAAGAATACTCTGTTTAACAGCGTCCAAATCTTTTGAGAGTGCTTCAATCGTGGTGATTTTGTCAAGATTAGTTGACACATTTTTCTCAAGGATTTTGTACCCTATGCTGCCTCTTTCAAGGAATCATAGTATTGCTGCCGTTTGACCATCGGAGGAAGCCCGCCATTAGCAGAGCATATCCTCCGGTTATTCCAGTAGCTGATAAAATATCTCCAGATGATAGTTCTGAGTTCATCCGTGGTCATTTCTTCTATCTCATAACGGCCATACAGTAATTCTGATTTCATTCTGGCCCACATGCTTTCACAGCGGGCATTATCGTGGCATCTGCCTCCTGCACTATTCATGCTTTGCCGTATGTCATACTTCCCAATCGCATCCCGATAAGACTGGCTGGTATACTGGCTTCCCCTGTCACTGTGAATTATGGCTCCACGGATACCTGGATACGCTTTCGCCGCGTTTTCCAGTGTCTGCACACATAACGGTGCTTTCATGTTGGTGTCCATCGCCAGACCGATCACGCTGGAATCGAAGCAGCCAAAAATAACAGAAACATATCGCTTCCCATCTTTGCCTTTGATCTCAGTAAGGTCTGTGACACATTTTGTCAGTGGTTCCTCTGCGTGGAAATCACGTTTTAAGAGATCATCCGACTTTCTGGCTTCCCTGTCTGCTTTCGTGATCCCGTTCGGTTTGCGCCTGGGATGATGGCTGATCCCGATTTCTCCCATGACACGGTAAACGGTGCGCTCACTGGGGATTTCCACATGTTCCGGCTGCTTCAGGACCAATGCCTGATACATGCGGATCTGGCCATATGTATCATTGCACTCATCGTCCTCCAGGATTTCTTTCATGGCATCCGCTAGGGGCTGGTATTTCCACGGACGGTCCTTATTTGCGAGATACTGGTAAAATCCCTGCCTGCTGACATGGAGTGTCTGGCAGAAAAAAGCAAGATCACCTTTTGATTCGCCGTCTTTCGTTTTTATTGCAATAAACTTCATTCTTTCGTTTTTGCTGACTTCAGACGGCTCGCGGCGAAAAAAGCGCTGGCTTCCTCCAAAAAGTCGTTTTCTTTCTTCAAACGCCTGATTTCTTTTTCCTGTTCCTTCACCTGTTGGCGGAGCCGGATGAGTTCCTCGTTAAGCGTCATAGCGCTTTGCGGTGTCTGAGAGCCGGCCCCAAGGTCAAGATTACCAAGGCGGTTGGCTCTCATCCATACATGGTATTCTTGGGAACTCCTAATTCTTTAGCGGCCTTAGCCTGTCCAATTTCTCTTGCAAGCTTCACGGCCTGTACTTTGTATTCATGGTCGTATGGTCTGTTTTCTGCCATTTTTGTCCACTCCTTATTCTCTTGATTATATCTCAAATCCTTGAGTATGGGGTGTCAACTTTTTTTATACCACATCAGGCGAACGACTGATGCTTCTTGTCCATCGAAGACGGGCAAGAAGATGCCCCCCCGTGAACAGTAACGAATGAAGAAGTGGAAAATACGGAGGTATTTGAAAGCAGTTTACAGTACATTTTCAGTATGGTAAAATATAACAAAGATAAGCAGCTTTTTTATGACTATCTCAACAGTCATCGGGAAGAGATTCAAAGGATGGATCATGTGGAACAAATGATGGCATTATCGCTTTTAGGTGAGCAGAAAAGGCTGCTTCAGGTGATGGATGGAGAGAAAGGAGAAAAATCAGGAGTGTGTAAGGCAATTGACGATTTGATTGAGGATGGGCGACGGGAAGGAAAAGCAGAAAGTGTTTTGGTTCTTCTTGAAGCGATAGAGGCAGTGCCTAAGGATCTGTATTCCAAAATACAGAAAGAAACCAATCCGGCAGTTTTGGAGAGATGGCTGAGGCTGGCAGCTAAAGCAGAAAGTCTGGCACAGTTTGAGAAGGAGATGTCCCCTGTGAACAGTAACAATTAGGGAGCATCCAATCAAAAAAATTCATAATCCTATTGCTTCCCAATGAAATTTGGCATAAAATAGTATCTAACAAGTGAGAGGAGAGCTTTTGTGTCAGAAAGCAAATTGGATTAGGAAGGAGAGGATAGATTATGGGAGTTTTTGATTTTTTTGGAAGAAAAGGCGAGGCAAAAGGCTTTGACTATTCTGGAAACGGTCAGCTGCGGGATATGATGGAAGAAATCCGGAGTAATATACGGCAGGATTTTGGTGGGATTCCTGTAGAGGAGAATGATATTGATGATTTTTATGCAGTTTTGAAACGGGCGGCAGAAAAGCATCTGGACAGTCAGATGCCATCTGAATCAGGGAATGGAGGTTCCGGACTTTTGGCAGTGGATGCGCTTTCTTTGTTTCATGTATCCGAGGACCACATGAATGCATATGTATGTATTCTCCCTCCGTTAAATGGAGGGGAGGGGATTGAACGCTCCCGGTTTCTTGAAGATATGCGGTATGAGGGGATTGTCTATGGGATCGATGAGAATGTTGTTTCCAGGCTGATTTCCATGCAGGAATATTTGCATATTGTACAGATTGCCTGGGGTGTCAGCCCTGTGGATGGCAAAGACGGAAGGCTGGAGGAGCTGTTTGAGCGCAGAAATGAGAAAACTCTGGAGGTTAGTGACAATGATTCCCCGGAAAGAATGGATATCCGGCGGAAGAAAAAGGTACAGATTATTCACCAGGGAGATGTGATCTGCCGTATTCATCCTCCTGTGGCTGCACAGGACGGAATGACTGTGTCCGGACAAGTGCTTTATGCCAGAGGGGGAATAGAAGTCAAGATTCCCATGGGAAGAAATACATCATTATCAGAGGATGGTTCCACCCTGGTTGCGGACATCAGCGGTGTTGTGGTGACAGAGGACGACGATTTTGCTGTCAATGATCAGAAAATTATATCAAATGATGTCAATGCCTCTGTGGGGGATCTGGAATGTGTGGGAGATCTTTTCATCCGCGGAAATATTGAGGATGGGGTTACGATAAATGCAACCGGGAATATTATTATTGAAGGAAATGTGCGTAACGGGAAGATTTTGTCTGGCGGGACCATACGGATTCAGGGAGAGGTGAAGGGAACCCAGGAGACTGAGTTAAATGCAGAGAAGCAGATTCAATGTGCTATTTTGGAAAATGCCAGGGCTGTGGCAAAGGGGAATATTTATGCAGAGGTGATTGCCAACAGTGAGGTGGTCAGCCGGGAAGGCTCTGTCTATGCAGTATCAGGCCGGGGATTAATCTTTGGAGGCAGCATTCAGGCATATACTTCTGTTTCTGCAAAGAAAATCGGCAACATATCCGGATGCAAAAATTTGTTTATACTGGGATATGACCCAAAGCGGGAGGAACGCAGAGATGCTGTGGCCAATGAGCTGAAGGAGATTGACGTTCTTTGCGAGAGACTGCGCAAGGATATAGCCGAAATGCGGGCAGCAGGCAAAAACTATCAGCGTGATACAAAGGAAGAATATGCAAGGCTGGTAGAGCAGCGCAGTGTATATGATGATTTGGCAAAGAGAAAGACAAAGGAGCTGGAGGAATTGGACAGCATACTCCTTTCCAATGTGTCAGGGGGTGTTACCTGTGAAAAGGTACATCCGGTAACAGAGGTACACATTGGAGGGCATAAAATAATTTTGGAAAAAGAGGAAAATGACTGCAATATCCATTTGCAGGGAAAACAGATTTTGTTAAAATAAATCTTCGTGACCCCGTTTTTGCACAGCT
Source organism: uncultured Clostridiaceae bacterium (assembly GCA_949948825.1). GTDB lineage: Bacteria > Bacillota > Clostridia > Lachnospirales > Lachnospiraceae > Brotaphodocola. The sequence goes on along the minus strand of CATLIJ010000007.1, from coordinate 17,680 downwards.
CAGCGCCAATGAGCTGTGCTGTCGCAGTAAAAGCAGTGAGGTGCAGGAAGGCTTAGAGAGGAAAAATATGCCGTTTGAGGAAAATATGGAATATGCCATCCAGGTACAGGATGTAAGCAAGGTGTACCAGTTATATGATAAACCCATAGACCGTCTGAAGGAGTCCTTAAGTCTGTCCCACAAAAGCTATCACAAGGATTTTTTTGCGCTGAATGGAATCTCTTTTCAGGTAAAAAAAGGTGAGACTGTGGGCATTATCGGTACCAATGGTTCTGGAAAATCTACTATATTAAAAATTATCACAGGAGTACTTACGCCAACCTCCGGAGAGGTAAAGGTGTCTGGTGTGATTTCAGCGTTGCTGGAGCTGGGCGCTGGCTTTAATATGGATTACACGGGAATTGAGAATATCTATATGAATGGAACCATGATGGGATTTTCCCGCAAAGAGATGGAGGAAAAGCTTTCTGATATTTTAGAGTTTGCGGATATTGGAGATTTTGTGCATCAGCCTGTGAAAACTTATTCCAGCGGTATGTTTGTGCGGTTGGCTTTTGCTTTGGCTATAAATGTAGAGCCTGAGATTTTGATTGTGGATGAGGCGCTTTCTGTTGGCGATGTATTTTTTCAGGCAAAATGTTACCGGAGGATGGAGGAAATCCGGAAAAACGGAACAACAATATTAATGGTTACTCACGATATGGGGAGTGTAATTAAATACTGCAACCGGGTGGTGCTGTTGAATAAGGGACATTTTGTGGCAGAGGGCGCCCCGGGGAAGATGGTGGATTTGTATAAAAAAATTCTGGCAAACCAGATGGATGACCTGGAAGCAGAATTGAGTGCAGAAAATGATTTTTCCGGGGAGATGGTAAGCCGGACAGGAAAAAAGCCGGAGGAAATGGAACCGGAAGCTTTGAATGGGGAGAGGGAGTGGGCCAAAACAGAACAAAGCTCTGGCGGATTAAACGAGATAGCTGAGGTAAAAGGATTGATGAAGGACCATCTTACTATCAATCCAAACCGGACTGAGTATGGAAATGGAAAGGCAGAGATTTATGATTTGGGGCTGTTTGATGAGCGGGGAAATCTGACCAATCTTCTGTTAAAGGGTGAGTATTTTACCATCCGGGAAAAGATCCGTTTTCGGGCAGAGATTCAGGCGCCGATTTTTACTTATACAATTAAAAGCAAAATGGGGGAGGAGCTTTCCGGAACCAATACCATGTTTGAGGGGGCGGATATTTGTCCGGTGAAGGCAGGGGATGGATATGAAGTGAATTTTCGGCAGAAAATGACGCTGCAGGGGGGTGAATATCTGTTGTCTATGAGCTGCACCGGTTTTGAACAGGGGGAGCATACCGTATACCACCGGCTTTATGATATTGCCAATATTACGGTCATTTCCAACAAGAATACTGTGGGAATCTATGATATGGAATCGGAAGTAAGGGCAACCTATCAGCCAAATAGCGGAACTTAAAAGCAAAGGTGGTGTAATTGGTTATGAGACGGATTGATGATGAGATTCAGATGCTTTTGAAAGAGCATGAGGGAGATATTTGCAAGGCATTGGAGAAAAACACCCGTCTGGATTATTTGTATGCTCTTTCCGAGCAGCGGGAGCTGCTGTTGGAATGGTATGATTTTGATTCCCAGGAGGAGCTTTTGCAGGTTGGAGCAGATTATGGGGCCATGACCGGACTGTACCGAAGTGTTGTCAGGAGCGTAACGGTTTTGGATACAGAGGAAAAGGCCCTTGAGACGGTAAGGCTTCGCTATCCGGGAGCAAAAAATATTGTATATGAACAGGGTTCTCTTTCTCAATACAGAGACCAGATATTCGACGCAGGTAAAAGATTCCAATATATTGTGATGACAGGATTTCCGGAGGAGGAATGGGATTCTCAGATCCGTGCGGCTAAGGACTTGCTGAAGGAGACGGGTGTTTTGATTGTGGCAGTTGCCAATGCTCTGGGAATGAAGTACTGGGCAGGAACAGCACGGGAAGAAGGAGAGCTGGCAAAGGGGCGTCTGGTCCGGCTCCTGTGTGGAGATTCCGGGGAGCAGGGGTATTTGCGTTTTTATTATCCTATGCCAGATTACCGTGTCCCCGTCAGCATATATTCGGACGAATATCTTCCAAAAAAGGGAGATTTGACACGGGTGACGCCTGCTTATGACTATCCCCGGTATCACATGATGGATATGGGGCAGGGATTTGATGCGGTCTGTGAAGAGGGGCTGTTTGATTTGTATGCCAATTCCTATTTGGTCTTCTGGAGTCCAAAGGAAAGAGAGCTTCAAAAAAATGAACGGATTTTTATTAAATATAATAAAACCCGCAGAGATCAGTTTCAGATCAAGACCTGCATTTGCAGGAGAAGGTCAGAGGAACGGTATGTGGAAAAGGCAGCTCTCAGCCTGGGGGGGATGGGCCATATCTGGTCTTTTCAGGAAAAGTATGAGAAGCTTTCCAGACAGCACCGGGTGTTAAAGGCAGCAATGCCAGAATACCAGGAGGATAAAAACGCAGCCTTTTTTCCGTATCTTCAGGGGCAGACCTGGGCAGAGCAGCTGGGACAGGAGATTTCAGGCGGCAAGCTGCCCATTGACATTTTAAAGAAGGCTATGGACCGGCTGTATGATGTGGCTCCGGAAAGCAAGGGTGTTTTTGTACGCACAGAGGAGTTTCTGGAGGTGTTCGGGGAAGGGTTGGAGGAATCAGAGCTGGCGCTTTTGGAAAAGGATGCTACCTGTGAAGTTTCCAATATTGACATGTTGTTTGAAAATATTCTGGCTACAGATCAGGGAAACTATTGTCTGGATTATGAGTGGGTATTTCTTTTTCCCGTGCCAGAGCATTTTGTAAAATACCGGATTCTCTATTATTTTTATGAGCAGTACAGCAGCATCATGGGGCAGCTGGGACTGGACCGGATCTTAGAGGCTTTTCAGATTGAGCCGGAGCTGGTTGAGGTTTACCAGAAAATGGAGATAAATTTCCAGAATTATGTTCATGGGGAGAATCAGCAGAAGTATTTGGGCAATTATATGGTCTATTCCCGCGGAATCCGGGAAATCCGCCAGACAGAAAGCGATTTGGAGCGGGCCAGAGAACGGATTGAGCAGATGAAGATTCATACCAGGGAAAAGGATGTGGCAATCCGAAAGCTTACAGAGGTTCAGAGGCTGACCAACAATCATGTGACAAATCTGGAGATTATCATTGGGGATCTGCGCAGGGAAAATCAGGAGCTGGGCAAAACGCTGGCTTATTTAAACCGCCATGAAGCTCTTATTTTTAAAGCAAAGCGGAAGCTGGGAGAGCAGGTGAACCGAAAGTATCCTCCGGGTTCTTTGGAGCGAAAGCAGCTGAAATATAAAAAGGAATATTTGCTGCACCCCATTCATTCCATGAAGCTTTATTCTACAGAGGAAGGGCGGAATCTGCGGGACGGATATTTTTATATTGGGGACCTTTATAAACAGCATGGGAAGCTTAAGTTTAAATATGAAAAGCAGCCAAAGGTATCTCTTGTGATACCAGTTTACAATCAGATTTCCTATACCTATGCCTGTCTGGTATCCATACTGGAGCATACAAAGGATGTCAGCTATGAGGTATTGATTGCAGATGATGTGTCCACAGATGCCACAGCGCGTCTGGAGGATTTCGCAGAGGGTCTTGTGATTTGCAGAAATAAGGAGAATCAGGGCTTTCTTCGGAACTGTAATCAGGCCGCCATGAAGGCCAGAGGAGAGTATCTGATGTTTCTTAACAATGATACTCAGGTGACAGAAAAATGGCTTAGCTCTCTGGTGGAGCTGATTGAGTCAGACAAATCCATTGGCATGGCTGGCTCTAAGCTGGTGTACCCGGATGGACGGCTTCAGGAGGCTGGAGGCATCATCTGGAGCGATGGGTCTGGATGGAACTATGGACGGCTGGATGACCCGGACAAGCCGGAATACAATTATGTGAAGGATGTGGATTATATTTCCGGGGCAGCTATTTTGCTGCCGGTTTGGCTGTGGAAAGAGATTGGAGGGTTTGATACCCGGTTTGCACCCGCTTACTGTGAAGATTCTGATCTGGCATTTGAGGTGAGAAAGAAGGGATACCGGGTAGTGTATCAGCCTCTCTCCAAGGTGATTCATTTTGAGGGTATTTCCAATGGCACGGATGTACAGGGAACAGGGCTGAAACGATACCAGGTGGAAAACAGTGAGAAGCTGAAACAAAAATGGGCGGCAGAGTTTGCCATGCAATGTGAGAATAACGGAAATCCGGACCCGTTCCGCGCCAGAGAACGGAGCATGGGGAAAAGGATGATTCTTGTGGTGGATCATTATGTACCCACCTACGACCGGGATGCTGGTTCCAAAACCACGTTTCAGTATTTAAAAATGTTTTTGAAAAAAGGATATGTGGTGAAATTCCTGGGGGATAATTTTCTTCGGGAGGAGCCTTATTCCACAACCCTTCAGCAGATGGGAATTGAAGTTCTGTACGGGGCTGAATATCAGGTTAAGATTTGGGACTGGCTTCGGGATCATGGGGAGGATATTGCCATAGCATATTTGAACCGGCCTCATATTGCTTCCAAGTATATTGATTATATTCTGGATAATACGGATATGAAGGTGATTTATTATGGCCATGACCTGCATTTTCTGCGGGAAGGGCGGGAATACCAGCTTACTGGTGATCTGCAGAAGCGGGAGGAGGCAGAGTACTGGAAGTCCGTGGAGATGATGCTGATGAGCAAGGCAGCAGTGTCCTATTATCCGTCATATGTGGAGAGAGATGCAATCCAGGCCATGGACCCGACCATTGCGGTGAAGGATATTACGGCCTATGTGTTTGATCAGTTTAAGGAAAACTTGCAGGAGGATTTTGCACAGAGACAGGGACTTTTGTTTGTAGGTGGCTTTGCCCATCCACCAAATGGTGACGCGGTGCTTTGGTTTGCCAGAGAGATTTATCCGCTGATTTGTGAGAAAATGCAGGCAGCCGGACAAACAGCGCCGGAGTTTGTGGTGGTTGGCTCAAAGGTGACAGAGGAGATTAAGGCTCTGGAGCAGCCGGGAAATGGCATTGTCATCAAAGGCTTTGTATCTGAGGAGGAGCTGGAGCATCTGTATGATACATGCAGAGTTGTGGTAGTGCCTCTACGGTATGGTGCAGGGGTGAAGGGAAAGGTAGTGGAAGCTATCTATAACGGAGCGCCTGTTGTCACCACAGCCATTGGGGCTGAGGGGATGCCCCGGGCAGAAGAGGTTCTTCTGGTGGAGGATGCCCCGGAACGGTTTGCAGATGTGGTTGCGGAGCTTTACCAGGATACAGAAAAGTGCCGTGAGCTTTGCAGAAAGACGCAGGAGTATATTCGGGCTTATTTCAGTGTGGATGCGGCCTGGAAAAGGATTGAGGAGGATTTTGAGTAGAATATGAAGAAAGAGGTCCGGCTGGCAGATATTGCCAGACAGCTTGGAGTCAGCGTAGTAACTGTATCCAATGCCCTGGCAGGGCAGAAGGGAGTCAGTGAAGAGCTGAGGACAAAGATTAAACAGGTGGCGGCAGAGATGGGATATCAGGCCAGGGGAACCTCTGTCAGCAATAAAAAGATCCTCAATGTAGGTGTGATTATTGGAGAGAAATATTTAGGGCCGTATCCTTCCTATTATTGGAAGGTGTATCAGGAGTTGTCCCTCATAGCAGGGCTTCATAATTGTGTGATTCTGTTTGAGGTGCTGCGCCACGAAAGAGAGGCGGCTTTAGAGCTGCCTTTGTTTGCTGTGGAGCAGCAGATTCAGGGTCTGATTGTGATTGGTGAGATTGGAAGGCCTTATTTGGAGTTTCTCCATGAACAGCCGGATTTTCCTATGGTGATGGTAGATTTTATGATGCAGGGAATGGGGTGTCCGTCTGTGATGGCAGATAATTACTATGGGATGTACAAGATGGTGAATTATCTGATTGAGCAGGGGCATAGGGAGATTGCTTATGTGGGGACGCTTTTGGCAAGCAACAGCATTACGGACCGGTATTTTGGGTATCGAAAGGCTCTTTTGGAGAGCGGATTGGAGGTGAACCCGGACTGGATAATTGACGACCGCACCATGGAAGGCCAGATTGGCAATATCCAGCTGCCGGACCGGATGCCCACTGCCTTTGCCTGCAATTGTGATTTGACAGCCAGTGTATTGGTGAATCTGCTGGAAAGCCGGGGATATCGGATACCAGATGACATATCAATTGTTGGGTTTGACAATTATCTTTATGAGGGACTTTGCGATATTACAATTACCAGCTATGAGGTGGATATTAAGGAGATGGTCCGATGTGCCATAAAGATTGTGGTTTCTCTGGCAGAGCAGGGCAAAGCTCCGTCGGATATGAGAATGGTGTCCGGGAGTGTGGTTGAGAAGGAGAGTGTAAAGAGGAAAAATATGGGGTGAGGGAAAAAGACAGGATAAGGAGAAGGATAGGAGGAAAGCAGCTCTGGAACAGTTTGGAAACGTCTAAGCGCCAACGTGGAAAGAGGGATACCCGGCATTTCCCAACTGTTCCAGAGCTGTTTTTTCGCCGTATTTCGGATTTTTGGTTGAACGAAGTGGATTTTTCCTTGGGGCAATGGGTAGGATGCTGCAGGGGGAAGGAGTGTCTGAGGTTGTTGATTTGTAATAGAAGGTTCTTTATTATTTAGGTTCTGTTTGTGAGTCTTTATCTTAGATTTCAAAGTATTTCCTGATGAAATGAGTATTTTGAGAAAAGAAAGCTTAAATTTAATTAAAAATAAATCTTGCTAATAAGCTTATAAAAGCTTAAATTAAATGTAGCGATATTCTTGATTTGTTGATATTGTATATTTTTGAACTTATATATAGTGTAATATTAACAAAAATATAAAAATATCCACTTTTCTATTGAAATTTAATTTAAGTAATATTATAATTAAATTAAATTTAAACAAGAAGGGTGGATATGTTTATGAAACTGAAAAAACTGGTTGCTTTTGGGACGGCGGCAGCAGTGATGTTTTCTCTGACCGGATGCGGTGGTTCGGAGGAAAGCAGCGGCGCTGTGGATGTGAATCTTCCAAGCATTGATTCTTTTGAACTTGGGAAAGATTATCAGGACATTACGGCAACGATTAAGGTGCTGACGAACCGGACGGATATTGTGGACACGACTTACAAAGGATATGCAGAACAATTCATGGAGCTGTATCCCAATATCACAGTGGAGTATGAGGCAGTCACGGATTATGAGCAGGCGCTGAACTTAAGGCTTCCCACAGGGGATTGGGGAGACATTTGCTACATGCCCACATCCGTTGCCAAAAGCGAAATGTCCGAGTACTTTTCACCGCTGGGAGATTTTGCTTCCCTGAATGAGATTTATAATTTCCTGGCAGACAAGAATTTCGGCGGTATTCAGTATGGAATCCCCAATGGTGGGACAGCAGGGGGAGTGATTTATAACAAACGGATCTGGAAAGAAGCTGGCATCGATCAGCTGCCGGCAACACCAGATGAGTTTCTGGATTGTTTGCAAAAGATCAAAGACAATACCGACGCAATTCCGCTGTATACCAACTTCGCGGCAGGCTGGCCCATGGGAGCCTGGGATCAGTATATCGGGGTGACGGCTACCGGAGATCCGGATTTTATGCTGGGAAATCTGGCCCACACAAAGGATCCGTTTGCAAAAAAAGAGGATATGTCCGGTCCTTATGCAGTCTACTATGTGCTGTATGAGGCAGTCAGCCGGAAGCTGGTGGAGGATGATCCGGCCAGCAGTGACTGGGAGGCATCCAAGGGTATGATCAACAAGGGTGAGATTGCCACCATGGTACTGGGGTCCTGGGCAGTGGAGCAGTGCAAAGGCGCCGGAGCCGCGCCGGAGGATGTGGGATATATGCCATTCCCCATTACAGTAGACGGCAAACGGTATGCCTCCGGAGATGGAAATTATTCTTATGCCATTAACAACAAGGCAACCGAGGAGAACCAGATCGCAGCGATGGTTTATCTGAAATGGCTTTTGGAAGAATCTCCCATGTTTGTGGACGAGGGTACGATTCCGGCTCTGAAGTCCGAACCTCTTCCAGATTCTCTGTCTGAATTTGACGGTGTGGAGATTCTCAGCAATAATCCGGCCATTGAAGGGGAAGAGACTTTGTTTGATGATGTGAATAATGAAAGCGAAGTGGGAATCAACAACAATGATTACCCGGATTGTGAGATTTTGGAAAGCGCCTTATATGGAACAAAGGATCTGGACACTTTGATGGCAGAGTGGAATGCCAAATGGACCGCGGCACAGGAAAGCCTGGGTGTGGATATCCTGAAATATTGATCCGTATGAGGAAAGACGCCAGCCGGAAGGTCCGGCTGCTATGAGAAGGGAGGATACAAGATGGATGCAGTCAGAAGTGCTGTAACAGAAAAGAAGACATTTGGAGAGAAGATGAAAAGCAGAGAGGCGCAACGGTTTCTCGTGATCGTGACCTTTTTATTCGCTCCGCTTTTGCTGTTGGTCGTATTTACCTATCTGCCGTTTATGAGAATGGTCCAGTTCAGCTTTTACAATATGAAATATATCGGACCGAAGAAGTTTGTGGGACTGGCCAATTATGTGGATGTGTTCCACCGGACCGAGATTTTCCGTGCTTTGCTGGTGAGCGTGTATTATATGGGCGGCGCGGTGATTCAGCTGGTCCTGGCGCTGTTCTTTGCCACCTTGATGGTGTTTAAGGTAAAAGGGGAATCTGTGTTTAAGGCAGCATTGTTTTTTCCTTACCTGATTTGCGGCATTGCAGTAGGATTTATTTTTAAATTTTTCTATGCCCGTGGGTTTGTATTTGACTCCCTGCTGCAGATATTCGGAATGAAGCTGGATGATATTCCTTACTGGCTGCAGGATCAAAGCATTAACAATATTGCCCTGGCAGCCACATCGGTCTGGCGGTACACAGGACAGAACATGATCATGTTTTTAGGTGCGATGATGTCAGTAGATACAGACCTTTATGAAGCAGCTGCACTGGACGGGGCAAATAACTGGCACCGGTTCCGTTATATTATTCTGCCAAGCATTAAGTCGATCATTGTGCTGAATCTGATCCTTTCCATCAGCGGTTCGTTAAGTGCGTTTGAGCCGCCATATGTAATTACCAATGGTACAATGGGAACTGGCACTTACTTTGTAATCATGAACCGTCTGGCCCATGAGAATCAGAAGGTGGGTCTGGCCTGTGCCATGGCAATCGTGCTTTTGGTGATTATTATTCTCTGCACCATTGCCCAGAAACTGTTCTTTGCCTATGTATTTGACAACGGGACGGATGATGAGTCAAAGGCAGCGGTAAGAAAGAGAAAGAAAGCAGAGCAGAAAAGAAAAGCACAGAAAGGAGCGGCAGTGTGATGAAGAAAAAGAAAGGGCTTTCCCTGGTGTTTGAGATTTTGAAGTATGTCTGCCTGGTATTTGCGGCGCTGTGTGCGTTGATTCCAGTGTGCGTGTGTGTGCTGACAGCATTTAAGACCAATGAGGAGTATGCGTCTACTTCGGTTTTGGATTTGCCCCGATCCTTTTTGAATTTTGACAATTTTGTGATTGCGTTTCAGAAGGCAAACATGCTGAGGGGATTTCTGAACACAGGAATTGTGCTGGTGGTTGTACTGACAGCTTCGGTCTTTATGGGTTCCATGCTGGCTTATGTACTGAATCGTTTTAAGTTTCCAGGGCGCGGGGTGATTCAGAACTTGTTTATGTTTGCCGCGCTGCTTCCGGGAATTGCCATGCAGGTTACGATTTATCAGATTATGTATTCCCTTGGACTGGTAAATCATTTGTATGGATACATGATTGTTCTCATGGGAACAGACATTATCTCTATTTACATATTCCTTCAGTTTTTTGAGAATCTTCCTGTATCCCTGGACGAGTCAGCGATTATGGATGGATGTACTTACTTTGGGGTGTTTTTTAAGATTTTATTTCCACTGTTAAAGCCAGCAATTATGACATCTGTGCTGCTTAAGGGAGTGAGTGTTTACAATGAATATTATGCCTCCAATCTGTATCTGCAGGCGCCGAAATTAAAAACCATTTCCACGGCCCTTTACACCTTTACAGGTCCTTACGGAAACCAGTACAACTACATCTGTGCTGGTGTGTTGATTACCATTGCGCCTATTTTGATTCTGTTTTTGGTATTCCAGAAGAGAGTGTACGGAGGAATGGCAGCGGGAGCAGTAAAAGGGTAAATAGTATTGTTGAATTGAAACATTAATAGCTGAAATAAAATTTTGGGAGGTGTGCAGGGTGAGGAGAGGATCGAAAAAGCCCAAAAGGGCTGCGGCATGGATGGCTGCCATGATACTGGCAGGCTCTCCTGTCTGCTCTGTGACTGCATTCGGGGCGCCGGAGGCAGGGGAAGTGACGAGAATTTGGGATTTTGAGGATGGAGATCAGGGCTGGGTGTATGATGACAGCTGGTCCGGAGACAGTTATAAGGGGGAGGGGAGCTGTACATATGATGAGGAAAAAAAGATGCTGCGGCTTGGCCTGGATTATTCCCTGAATACGGACAACAGCTACAGTCAGACAGGAATCTGCCTGTCAGAGGAAGAGGGAATCGATTATTCTCCTTATAAAGCATTAAGCTTTGATCTTTATTATGATCCAGGGGCATTCAGTACTGGAAAGCTGATGGCAAAAGCGTTCTCAAACAATATATTCGGAGATCAGAGCTGTACGATTAACGAAACGCCGTCAGAAGAAGTGGATGGGCTGAAGCTGGTAAATGTAACTTTGAGCTGCGATGAGAAATATACGCAGAGAGAAAAGCCAGGAAAGCTGATGCTTCTGTTGATTGGAGAATACACCGATTATCATGGGGATATTTGGATTGATAATATTATACTCAGCAATGTGAAAAAGGAAAAATTTCTGAAGGAGACCACGATTCCGGTAAAGACCGAGACTGTACTGTCAGTGGGAGAGGGCGCTTTATCAATCAATGGCTCATCCTTTGCTTTGGAACCGGAATTAAAGCTGGCAGACCCAAAGGCAGAACCTTCTGTGGCTGCCCTCTATCAATATTTAAAGGCAGTAGGGGAATCGGATGCCACCCTTTATGGACATATGGAGGATACGGTACTTAAAGCCGGGTCCTCCCAGCTGTCTGATTCGGATACCGAGGATGTGACCGGTTCTCTGGCAGCGATTGTAGGTATGGATTGCGGCGGGCTTTTCGGCGGATTTGCCAGCAAGTACAATGACCGGCATCCAGGAGCAGGGATTCCTGACACCAATGCAGGAAATATAAAGGCAGCGGCAATGTTCAGCAATGAGGCCATCCGGAGGGGAGCTATCATTACATTGTCCAGCCATATGCCGAATTTTTCCGGAACCGTGAAGCTGGAAGGCAGTTTTTCAAACAGTTATGACGGCTTTGATTTTTCTCCGGCAGATTCTTATGTGCTGACCGGGGATTGTATGAATCAGATTTTGCCCGGAGGCGCTTTCCATGATGCTTACTGCGCTCATTTGGATGTGATTGCAGATTATGTAAAACAGGTAGAGGGACCGGTTCTGTTCCGGCCCCTGCACGAAAACACAGGAAGCTGGTTCTGGTGGGGCAAGGCGTTCTGTGATGCAGAAACGTATAAGAGCGTTTATAAATTTACTGTGGAGTATTTGCGGGACGAAAAAAAGGTTCACAATCTGCTGTATCTGTACGGACCTGGTTCTGAGGCAGCCAGTCTGGAGGAATATGAAGAACGTTATCCGGGAGATGAGTATGTAGATCTGGTTGGATTTGACACTTATGATAATAATCCGGTTCCAGATTCCGAAGGATACACCTTTTTGACAAGTTTTGAAAATACGCTGAAGCTGACAGACACGTTTGCCAAAGAACACAAAAAGCTGATGGCTGTGACAGAAACTGGTATGTCTTCTGTAAAATCCGGAGGAATCCCGGAAACAGGCAACCGAAGGCCGGAGTGGTACACCGAAATGCTGGATATTATGACAAAGCCGGAATATGACTGCTGTTATTTTATGCTCTGGTCCAACTATGCAAGAAGCGGCGGATATTATTCTCCTTTTGTTATTGAAAGACGGGCAGAGGGCAAGCTGTATGGTCATGAGCTGCTGGATTCCTTTGTATCCATGTACAACAGCAAAAAAAGTGTGTTTGCACAAGACCAGGCAGAAGTAATGAAGAGTGTTCTTGCTGGCAGCCTGGGCGAGGTAAAGCTTTTGCCTTATGATCAGGTCAGCGGGTATGTTACCAAACCAGTGGCTGGTGAGAGAATCCTGGAGGAGACCGCCTTGTCTGCCCGATTAAACCAGGAAACGTCCAATGTGGAGTTTCGGCTGGAAAGCAGTACAGGGCAGGTTTCTCTGGCAGCAGAGACGGTTGGAAACAAAGCGGAAACTGTGCTGGATGGAGAAACTCTGGCAAAGCTTGGAGAAGATGCCGATGGAAAAATCGGACTGTATGTGGACGGAGAAAAGCTGCAGGAAATCCGGGTGATTTACAATATTGCACCCAGGCCGGATGATCCCCTGCTCATTGATGATTTTGAGTCTTATGCAGGACTTTTGAATCTGCTGCTGGACAGCTGGAGCAGCAATAAGGACAGCGGATGTGAATTGAGCATCAGTCTTTCAGATGAATTTAAAAATGAAGGGAAATATGCTTTGAAATTTGAATACATGGAAACTCGGAACGGATGGGCAGGATGTGAGTTTCCAAAGGAGGCGGATTGGTCGGATTGCGATGCTTTACAGATCTGGGTAAAGCCGGACGGCAACAACCAAAAGACTGTAGTGCAGATCAATACTGCAAACGGCGGCTCCTATGAAGCATATCTTCAGAATTATCCGGAATATGCTTCCACAACCAATCCGCTTTTGATCACATTGCCATTTAGCGAATTTCAGGATAAGAATGGGAAAGGAAGCCTGTCTTCGGATGCGGCGTCCAATATATCCGGCTTTGGACTTTGGGTAAATGCAATCGGGGATTCCCCGGCAATCGATGAGAACGGAGAGGTCCGTGGAGTGTTGTATTATGATGATATTAAAGCCGTATCCTCTGGAAAGACAACGCCGGAGTTTGTGGTTACATCCCAGGAAGAGGGGGTGCAGGGGGATTCGGACGCGAAAACCAATGAGAACAGGGGCGAAGAATCCAGTGCAGCAACAGCAGAACCGATTTCCTGGACCAGATATCTGATTCCTCTGATTTCCGGAGGGATTACTCTGGCAGCGGCAGCAGCGGCAATTCTGCTGGCTTTGGACCGGAAGAGAAGGTGAAAGAGGAGGAGCGAGAATATGAAGCATATTGCAAAGCTTTGGGAAAATATGCTGGCAAGAAGAACATTGTCCATGGTGCTGTGCCTGACTCTGGCAGTTACCTCCGCAAGTGTCTGTGCAGCCTCCACCAATCAGCTGGTGCAGGAGACAAGGGCAGCCGGCGAAGGGGCCGGAGAACCAAAGAGCAGCGCGGCAGAACCGTCAAAGGGCGGGGAAAACACAGATGGGAATCCGGTTCCCCCAGAGTCTGCCCAGATGGAAGGAGAACCGCTGACGGATGACCGGGAGGATGCGGAGGAGGAGGAAGATACCCGGTGCATCCACGAATTTACTTCCCTTTGGGTTGGCTATGAATGTAAGCTGACCAATTATGTGGACGGGTATGAGCCAGGAGATGAGGTACGGATTGAGGCTTCTTTCAATAAACCAGTTACCAGTCAGATCGGATTATACATTGACGGAGCATGGAATTCCTTTCGGGGGGAAGGAAAGAAACGGAATATTACCCTGGTTCCGGACAGTGATTATCTGAACATTCAGATTTCCGATTTAAAGGGATTGCCCAGTGTAAATCTGACGGATATTTCCGTGGAAATTGTGCGGAAGGGCGAGGCAGACCAGGGAAATTACCTTCATAAATTTACTGGTTTATGGCAGGGCTTTGAGACGAAATTTTCAGATTTTAACCCAGATTATGAACCGGGAGACGAGATCCGGGTGACAGTTAATTTCAGCAAATATGTGTCCAGCCAGCTGGGGATGAATCTTAACGGCCAGTGGAGCACTCTTACAGGAGACGGCAAGGAAATATCCAGGGTAGTTACGCCGGACAATGATTATCTGAATATTCAAATTACCGATATGTGGGCCAATTATAAGATCGGAGTAATTTCTATCAGCGTGGAAATTGTGAAAAAAGGTCCTGGGGTTCAAAACAGCGAAGACTGGAATAACTGGGGAAGTGGCAGGCTGGAACCCACACAATATACAGAGCCAGGAGATTACCTTCTGTTTTCCGGAGATGCCAATGAAAAATATGAGACAAATGACGGATGGATTTTGGACTGTGCAGATACAGACTGGCTGACTCTGACGTATTCCTGTGTGCCTGAGCATGAAAACTGGGGGATTTTGGGCTGGGGCGCCACCATTGACGGAGAATGGAAGGATGGCCCTGGATACAGTGCGGACAGCGTGGATTCCACGAAAGAGGTGACTCAGACTTTCAGCGTCAATTATTTGCGGCGCATGATGAAGATTACACCGGAGAGCAATGTGAGCTATCTGAATCTGGGCGCTTACAGCGACGGACGGATTGAGGAGCTGACCCTGCATGTGGGGTCGGAGATTCCAAGAGATATGCATTTGTTCCAGAACGGCGCTGTAAACCAGGCATGGAACTGTACGGATATTGAACGGATTCTCAATGCCCCGGATGACCAATATCTTTGTGTCCAGTATACCTGCGCCACCTCTACTTATGAAAACTGGACGGTTTTAAGCTGGGGTGCGTCTGTGGACGGAGAATGGAGAACCGGAAAAAGCTATAGAACCTCTTACCACGAAGCTACCAGAAATCATTTCTTCAGTATGCGGATGGACGTGTTCCGGAGAATGCTGGGGTTAAGCTGGGATGCAAAAGTGGATTCGATTCAGCTTTCTGCTTATAATGACGCACGGATTCTGGATATCTGGTTCAGCGACAAGCCGGTGGACGATCCTGGAGATTCGAAGAAGGAGAAGGTGATTCGGGAAGGAAAATATAGTTCTCCCAATAAAGGAACCTATGACAATGTTGCAAAAGATGAGGGGGAGGAATATGTTCAGGACACCACATTGGATGCATGGCAGTGGAAGGACATTAAGAATTGGAAAGAGATTGCAAAGAGTCTGAAAAAGGGCGTTTATATTGTGATTGAATATGAAGCAGAGGATGGAATCGAGCCGAATCTGCAGTTTACCATGAGTGATGGCAAACAGCAGGGAGTAACGCCCACTTATCTGGCGGACGGGCAGGCGGTGTTCTCTTATGAGGATATCCAAAACTTTTTGCCAGACTATCTGATTCCTCAGGAAATTTCCAATATACAGGTCAGCTCCGGAGATGGCCCTATGACAGTGAAAAAGATAAAGGTGGTCAAGAATGAAACCGATCTTGCAGAGGAAGAAATTGCAGTATTGACCAGTTCCTGGAGCGGATTCAGCACACAGATCAGCAAATGGCATTCTGGTTACAAGAAAGGCGATACGGTTAAGGTGACAGTGACCTTTGACAAGAGAATACCTGGAGCAATCGCTTTTAATACGGGAGGAGTCTGGAGCTGTCCGGCATATTCCAGCGCTCAGACCATTACCCGGACTGCAAAACCGGATGACGATTACCTGGGAATCCAGATTGGTGAGATTCCTAAAAACAAGAGATATGTGAAAATCCTGGACATTAAGGTGGAAATCCAAGGAAAGGTCAATTACAATGACTATGTTCAGGTGACTGGCGACCGGAGTATGGGAATTTTGGCTGATACAAAGGAAGATGCGGCGACGGCAGTCCTGACCAACGAGGAGATTGGCCGGGGCGTGAAGGTGATCTTTGAGACGGAAAGAGGTTCTCTGACCAGTGAGGAGGAAGCCAGGGTAGCAGCATTGTTTGGAGATCAGGCAGAGAGTATCAAGGTGGCCAAGGTTCCGGATATTACTGTATACAAAGAAGAAGGGGAGGAACGGACAAAAATAGAGGAAACGGATGAGCCGGTAAGCTTTAAAGTGCCTGTGCCGGATGAGCTGTTAGGCAAGGGTTATGATTTTGCTGTGGTTCGGGAACACAAAGGGGAACTGACTTTCCTGGAAGATCTGGATGGAAATGAAAGTACGGTTACTTTTGCAAGCAGCAAGTTCTCAAGATTTGCCATTGTCTATGGAGATACGGGCGCATTTGATGAACAGAGCGGCGCCATTGCTGTGTTCCGGAGTGCATGGAATGGATTTACTACCAGCTTCAGCAAATACAACAGCAAATATAAGCCTGGAAAACCAACCAAAGTGACATTGACCTTTGACGAGGCTGTAAAGGCTTATGTGGATTACAATGCTCCGGAATGGACCAGGGAGGAAGGTTCTGAAACAGGAAAAACTTTCACAGTTATGATTACTCCCAGTGATGACAGCCTGACGATTGGAATCGGGGATTTGAATGGAAGCAGTAAGGTGAAACTGCTGAATGTGAAGGTGGAGCAGGAACAAGAGAAAATAAAAACATTTACTAAAACGAATGAAGTGTTCATTACTTCCTTCAGTGAGTTTAATAAGAGCTTTGTGAAGGGGAATGAAACGGTTGTAACATTGACATTTGATAAGCCGGTAAAAAGCAGTATAGGGTATCATAATCCAAATGAGGCGTCAGCAGCAGGCAATGTGAGTGGGACTGTACATAAAATAACGGTTAAACCAAGTGATGATGTATTGAAAATATGGCTGAATGATATAGGGGGAAATACGTCTGTAAACTTGCTTTCTGTTGATGTGGAACAAAACAATGTGGAGGTTATCCATACATTTACTCAGGCATGGGGCGGAGGTGACAACAATACCTGCAATCTGAAATTTAGTGATTATATGTCTTCGGGAACCAGATTTGCAGCTGGGAAAAACACAACTGTAAAATTGATTTTCAGTGACAAGACAGATGTAAAGATTCAGGGAGGCATGGAAGTAGACCAGACACAACAGAACAGTGAAGTAATTACATTTACAGGTGTTCCAACCGAAGATGCTTTCGGCATTCAGGTAACGCAGGTGCCATCCTCTGGAAGTGTCAAATTGCTTGGGGTAGAGGTGACTCAGGAACAGACTGCAATTAAAACATTTACGAAAGTGAAAGAAATTCTGACTACCACATTCAGCAAATATAATGAGAGCTTTGTAAAAGGAAAACCAGTTACGATAAAATTGACCTTTGATAAAGATGTAGTTGGAAGTATAGGATATCATAAGGTGGATTCAACAGATGAGACAGTAGTTTCTGGAGACTCTGCCGGCAAGGTTTTTGAGACGACCTTTACACCTGGAGATGATGAACTGACAATCTGGATTGCAAATATGAATGGCAATACCTCTGTAAAGCTGACAGATATTGAGGTGATTCAGGCTGTAGACGCAATTCATACATTTACTCATTCCTGGGGCGGCGATGGAGATACATTCAGTGGCAAAATTTCCAAATACTGCAAAGATTTTAAGGTTGGAGACAAAGTGAAAATCACAGCGGTCTTTGACAAATCCTCCCAGGTGAAAATTATGGCAGATTCTGGTGGTAAAGATAAGGAGGTTACGGACACAGGAGTA
>CATLIJ010000006.1 GCA_949948825.1 uncultured Clostridiaceae bacterium | reverse complement strand
ATACGAGGCCGTTTCTGGCCACTGGAATCCCGAAGCTCCTTGCGCAGCATCTCGGAGTCTTTCTCCAAATCAATATCCCGCAAAAGCTCCAGCACTGCCTCTGCGCCCATTCCTACCCGAAAGGCCCCGTAGCCCCATTTATCAATCTCCTCCCGGTATTCCTTTTCCGAGAGAACCTGCTTATACTGCAGACTGGTCTGGCCTTTATCCAGCACAATATAGGAAGCAAAATACAATACTTTCTCCAAAATCCGCGGAGAAATGTCCAGAATCAGCCCCATCCGGCTGGGAATCCCCTTAAAATACCAGATATGGGACACGGGAGCCGCCAGGTCAATATGGCCGATCCGCTCTCTCCGGACGCTTGCCTTTGTAACCTCCACGCCGCATCGGTCGCAGATTACGCCTTTGTAGCGGATTTTCTTATATTTACCGCAATGGCACTCCCAGTCCTTGCTGGGACCGAAAATCCTCTCGCAGAACAGACCGTCCCGCTCCGGCTTTAAAGTCCGGTAATTGATGGTCTCTGGCTTTTTTACCTCGCCGTGGGACCACTCCAGAATCTTCTCCGGAGAGGCAAGGCCAATTTTGATTGCATCAAATGTCAGCGGCTGATAAGTTTCGTTTGTCTCTGCCATGAGCGACACTCCCTTCTATTATTCTTCCTCATCGGAAGGCTCGTCAAAATCGTCGAAATCAAACTCGCCCTCCTCTTCCTCCAGTTCTTCCTGGGCCTCCACATCCACCAGCTCTCCGCCGGCAAATTCCTGCTGCTGGTAGCCGTAATCCCCAAAGGATTCATCCTGGTTATAGCTGCGGTCGCCTTCAATGATAGAACGCAGATCCGAATCGCTGTAATCAATATTTTCTCCGATTTCCACTTCTGTATTGTCATCCCGCAGAACCCTTACATCCAGACAAAGGGACTGAAGCTCTTTTAACAGCACCTTAAAGGACTCTGGTATTCCGGATTCCGGAATATTCTCGCCCTTAATAATCGCCTCATAAGTCTTGACACGGCCCACCACATCATCTGATTTCACCGTCAGAATCTCCTGAAGAGTATAGGAAGCCCCATAAGCCTCAAGAGCCCACACCTCCATCTCTCCAAAACGCTGTCCTCCAAACTGGGCTTTACCGCCAAGAGGCTGCTGAGTAACCAGAGAGTATGGACCAGTGGAGCGGGCATGAATCTTGTCATCTACCAGATGATGAAGCTTCAGGTAATGCATGTGGCCAATCGTAACCGGACTGTCAAAATACTCCCCGGTTCTTCCATCCCGAAGCCGCACCTTTCCATCCCGGTTGATCTCCACCCCTTTCCACAGCTCTCTGTGTTCCAGGTGGGAACCTAAATACTCCATCACTTCCGGTTTGATAATATCTTTATATTTCTCGCTGAATTCCTCCCAGGAGGTATTCACATAGTCATTGGCAAAGCTTAAGGTATTCATAATATCCTGCTCGTCAGCCCCGTCAAAAACAGGAGTGGCAATATTAAACCCAAGAGCCTTTGACGCAAGGCTTAAATGGATCTCCAGCACCTGTCCGATATTCATACGGGACGGCACGCCCAAAGGATTCAGCACAATATCCAGGGGACGGCCGTTGGGCAGAAACGGCATATCCTCCACCGGAAGCACGCGGGAAACCACACCCTTGTTGCCGTGACGGCCTGCCATCTTGTCTCCCACAGAAATCTTACGCTTCTGTGCAATATAGATGCGGACGGTCTCATTGACCCCAGGAGCCAGCTCGTCGCCGTTCTCTCTGGTAAATACCTTCGCATCCACAATAATTCCATATGCGCCATGAGGTACCTTCAGGGAGGTATCCCGGACCTCTCTTGCCTTCTCGCCAAAGATGGCGCGCAGCAGACGCTCCTCTGCGGTCAGCTCGGTCTCGCCCTTTGGCGTCACCTTGCCCACAAGAATATCCCCGGCCCGGACCTCCGCTCCAATCCGGATGATTCCTCTCTCATCCAGATCCTTAAGAGCATCATCGCCCACTCCAGGCACATCCCTTGTGATCTCCTCCGGTCCCAGCTTGGTGTCACGTGCCTCTGCCTCGTATTCTTCTATATGAACCGAGGTGTACACATCCTCCCGCACCAGACGCTCTGAAAGAAGAACCGCATCCTCATAGTTGTATCCCTCCCAGGTCATAAATCCGATCAGAGGATTCTTTCCCAGGGCAATCTCTCCGTTCTGAGTGGACGGACCGTCCGCAATCACGTCACCAGCCTCCACCCGGTCCCCCTTATATACAATAGGCTTCTGGTTGTAGCAGTTAGACTGATTGCTTCTCTTAAACTTGGTCAGATGATAGACCTCCCGGTTGCCATTATCCTCCCTGCGGATCACGATCTCATTGCTGGCTGACCGCTCCACCACGCCTGCATGGCGGGCCAGCACACACACGCCGGAGTCCACAGCAGCCTTTGCCTCGATTCCGGTGCCTACCACAGGCGCCTCCGTAGTCAGAAGCGGCACTGCCTGACGCTGCATGTTGGAACCCATGAGAGCCCGGTTGGCATCGTCATTCTCCAGGAAAGGAATCATGGAGGTAGCGACCGAGAACACCATCTTCGGCGACACGTCCATCAAATCAATGGTGCTTTTCTGGAATGCAGAGGTCTCCTCCCGGAAACGTCCGGATACATTATTCCGCACAAAATGCCCCTCTTCATCCAAAGGCTCATTTGCCTGAGCCACAATAAAGTTGTCCTCCTCATCTGCTGTCAGATAAACCACCTCATCTGTAACCACAGGATTCTTGGGATCTGACTTATCCACCACCCGGTAGGGAGCTTCAATAAAACCATAGGGGTTCACCCGCGCATAGGTTGCCAGGGAGTTAATCAGGCCGATGTTAGGACCCTCCGGAGTCTCAATGGGACACATGCGGCCATAGTGTGTATAATGAACGTCACGGACCTCAAATCCAGCCCTCTCTCTGGACAGGCCGCCCGGACCAAGAGCCGAGAGACGGCGCTTGTGAGTCAGCTCTGCCAGCGGGTTATTCTGGTCCATGAACTGGGACAGCTGGGAGCTTCCGAAGAACTCCTTCACTGCAGCTGTCACCGGCTTAATATTAATCAGAGACTGGGGCGTAATGCCGTCCATATCCTGTGTGGTCATGCGCTCCCGGACCACCCGCTCCATCCGGGACAGGCCAATCCGGTACTGATTCTGCAAAAGCTCTCCAACAGCACGGATGCGGCGGTTGCCCAAATGGTCAATATCATCCGCTGTGCCAATAGCGCCCTCCAAATGCATATTATAATTAATGGAAGCAATAATGTCTTCCTTTGTGATATGCTTGGGAACCAGCTCTCCTGCATTCCGGCGCACCAGATCCTTTAATACCTCCGGATCGCCGCCAGCTTCTTCCAGAATAGTTTTTAACACCGGGTAATATACTAATTCCGTAATTCCCGCTTCCTCCGGGTCAAAGTCCACATATCCCGTCAAATCCACCATCCGGTTGGAGAGAACCTTATAATTGCGCTCCGGTCCCTGAATATACACAAAGGGAACGCCGGCATTCTGAATTGCCGCCGCCTGTTCCTTATCCAGCACAGTTCCCGCAAGAGCCAGCACTTCCCCGGTATCTGTATCCACCACGTCCTCTGCCAGAGTCTGGCCCTTGAGACGATTTTTGAAATGAAGCTTCTTGTTAAACTTATATCGGCCCACCTTGGCCAGATCATAACGCCTGGGGTCAAAGAACATACTGTTAAGCAGGCTCTCTGCACTGTCCACAGACAGAGGCTCTCCCGGACGAATCTTCTTGTACAGCTCCAGAAGGCCGTCCTGATAATTGTCCGAAGTATCCTTGCCGAAGCTTGCCAGAAGCTTGGGTTCCTCTCCGAAAAGCTCCACAATCTCCGCGTTGGTTCCATATCCCAAAGCGCGGATCAGCACTGTCACCGGAACCTTACGGGTACGGTCCACGCGTACATAAAATATATCATTGGAATCGGTCTCATACTCCAGCCACGCACCCCGGTTGGGAATGACTGTGCAGCTGTAGAGCTCCTTGCCGACCTTGTCATGTCCAATACCATAATAAATACCAGGGGAACGCACCAGCTGGCTGACGATTACCCGCTCCGCTCCGTTGATGACAAAGGAACCGGTATCGGTCATAAGCGGAAGGTCACCCATGAAGATCACATGCTCATTGATCTCCTCTTTATCCTTATTGTAAAGCCTTACTCTCACCTCTAAAGGCGCTGCGTAAGTGGCGTCGCGTTCTTTGCATTCCTCAATTGAGTATTTTACCTTATCTCTGCACAAGGTAAAATCCACAAATTCCAGGCTCAAGTGTCCGGCAAAGTCAGAGATTGGAGAAATGTCTTCGAACACTTCCTTCAACCCTTCATCCAGGAACCACTGATAGGAGACTTTCTGGATCTCAATCAGGTTTGGCATCTCAAGGACTTCTTTTTGCCTTGAGAAGCTCATTCTAACGCTTTTCCCGGCCGATACCGGGCGCATTCTGCTTTTCTCCATTGACGTTTTCACCCCTGTTATATTTTCGATTTTGCGGCATGAGGGCGCAAAAGCCCCATCATGCCACAATAGAGCACATTCCATAATAGCATAGCCCTGTCAAGGTGTCAAGTTTTTTCTTCTTGCAAAATCCTTAAAAAAATGGTATACTGTGGTGGCAGGTTTTTACCTGATACTGAAAGAGTACATTGGAGGTATTCCCCATGACAACTGTTTTAAACGTATTGCTGGTGATTCTGGTCCTTGCGGCCATTGTTCTGGTTGTCCTGTATTTTTTGGGAAGAAAGCTGGAAAAGCGCCAGGTAGAACAGCAGGCCATGCTGGAGGCGGCAAAGCAGACCGTATCCATGCTGGTGATTGACAAGAAAAAGTTGAAAATCCGGGACGCAGGGCTCCCAAAGATGGTTTATGAACAGACGCCCAAGTACATGCGCTGGGCAAAGGTTCCTGTTGTCAAGGCAAAGGTGGGTCCGAAGATTATGACCCTCATGGCAGATGAGCGGGTGTTTGCCCTCCTGCCGGTAAAGGCAGAGGCAAAGGTTGTGGTCAGCGGGATCTACATAACTGAGATCAAAAGCGTCCGCGGCGGGTCAGTGGCTCAGCTTCCAAAGAAAAAAGGATTTTTCGCACGGTTTAAGAAGGACAAGGATGGGAAAAAGGAAGAGTCCTCTAAGCAAAAAGGCAAAAAATCTAAATCATAACAGAAAAACGGATTTCTCCAGAAGGCGGAGAAATCCGTTTCTTAATTTTTTTATTATTGTGCCGCCGGAATACACCGCATTTTTCATCGTCCTTCTCATATTCCCCTACAGGCTGAGCTCTGCCTTTTCCTTGGAGCAAATATCCATCACAATCTGGTTATCTGACACATGCTGATAATTAATGTCAAGAGAATATCCGATCAGCACCTTCAGCTGGTCCTCCTCCTCTTCAATCCGGATACGGTTTGTGCCGATCTCCACAAGCAATTCTCCAATGGGAGTGGCATAGCGGGTCTGAGACTTTTTGTCCAGCTCAAAAACCATATGAGCGCCAATGACTCCATTTTTCCTGATATCCACCGCATCCGGCCCGATCTTCACCGTATTGTGAACCTGGCCTTCAAAGCCTTCCATAATCTCTTCATAAATCACGTAATGCTTTCCGTTTTTCAGATAATAATTTCCTGCAAAAATCATTTCCACATCATTGGTTTCGCCGTCAATTGCCTGCAGACCGCTGATCCGTATCAAAACATCCTTTGTCATATGCTTTTTCCTTCCCAGGTCAATATTCTTCAATGGAAATCTGCCGCGTCTCTTTTACCTCACCCGGCAGAATTGCAGTTGCAAAATCCGTAAACTTCTCTGCCAGATCACTGACAAAAAACTGATACTGTTCCCCCAAAAGGGGTTCCTTTTCTTCCCGGCTCAAATTCCTGGCCGCTAACAGCTCCCGAAGCTCCACAGCAGTCTCATAAGCAGGATTTACCAGCGTGACCTCATCTCCCATCAGCCTGCGGATGGTGGAACGCAGGAGAGGATAATGGGTGCAGCCAAGCACCAGAGTATCAATGTATCTGCCCTTGAGAACACTTAAATAGCGGGAAGCGATTTCATCTGTAACCGAATCATGAAGCAATCCCTCCTCCACCAGGGGAACAAACAGCGGACATGATTTTCCGAACACCTCAATATCAGCTTTCATTCGTTGCATCACTTCTGTGTAAATGCCGCTTCCAATCGTTCCCTCTGTGCCGATCACGCCGATTTTGCCATTGCGGGTGGCATGGACAGCTGTGCGGGCTCCTGCATTGATCACCCCGATTACAGGAAGCTCTGTCTCTGCCTGTATGGTCTCCAGGGCATAAGCGCTGGCCGTATTGCAGGCGACCACAATCGCCTTGACCTTCATGGTCATCAGAAAACGGATAATCTGCCGGGAATACCGGATAACAGTGTCCCTGGATTTGCTTCCATAGGGCAGACGGGCTGTATCCCCAAAATACACAATCCGTTCTCCTGGGATCTGGCGTATAATCTCCCTCACCACCGTCAGTCCGCCTACGCCAGAGTCAAAAACTCCCACTGGTGCGTTTCTGTCCATTGCTTTTGTCCTCTTTCCTTTCCTCTACCGTGGTTTCCGCTCCAATGCCAGCAAAATCAGCTTATCCACCAGCAGGCGCTTGGAAAGTCCTCTGGCCTCCCAAAGCATGGGATACATACTGATGGCCGTAAATCCGGGCATGGTGTTAATCTCATTAAAAATAACATTCCCATCCTCTGTCACAAAGAAATCCACCCTTGCCAGCCCGTATCCGTCCAGTGCGTTAAAAATCCTCTCTGCCGCCTTTTTCACCTCAGCCGCCGAATCCCCCGGAAGCTCCGGGTCGATTACAGTACGGGAGTCCTCATTAAAATACTTGGCATCAAAATCATAAAACTCCGCTGCCGGAAGAATCTCCCCCACTCCAGAAGAAAGAACCGGCTTTTCCCCTCCTCCGAGAACCGCACACTCCACCTCATGGCCTGTGATGGCTTCCTCCACCAAAATCTTGCCATCATGTGTGGCTGCCTCCTTTAGTCCCGCAGTCAGCTCCTGACGGTTTTTTGCCTTTGTAATTCCTCTGGAGGAGCCCGCATTGGCAGGCTTTACAAACACCGGATAGGGAAATCTCTCCTCCACCTGCCGGATAACCGCCTCCATGTCCCTTCTCATTCTCCAGACCAGAACCGGAACATAGGCCGCCTGCCGGATTCCCAAAGTCTCTACAATCTGTTTGGTGTACAGCTTATCCATACACACAGCGGAGGACAAAACACCGCAGCCCACATAGGGAATCCCAGCCAGCTCAAAAAGTCCCTGAATGGTGCCATCCTCCCCATAAGGCCCGTGAAGCACAGGAAAAGCCACATCAACCGGAACAGAATTACTTTGCCCTTCCCTGGTCAGAATTACACATTTTTTTGTGGTGTCCGGAGAAATAATCGCCTCTGTCGTGCTTTCTCTCCATGCGCCGGAACGGACGTCATCAAAGGAGTCTGCCATCAGCCACCGGCCTTCCTCGGTGATTCCGATGAGAAGCACTTCATAACGCAGCAAATCAATCTGTTCCATTATATTTACAGCAGACATGCAGGACACAAGATGCTCTGAGGACTGTCCGCCGAAAATCACTGCCACCCTTTTCTTAGCCATAAAATTATCCTCCTGTTTTTTTAAGTCTGATTAATTATATCATATCTGTCAATAATTGAAAGTGGAATCAAAAAAAGTGGAAAAATTTTTAAATCACAAGGAGAGGATTTTATGTTTTCGATTGATAAGCTTTTATCTCATCATACTACTGGCTGGCAGCGGAATTTGGGCCTTTCTCTCGGCTGCTTTCTGCTGGGCTTTCTGCTCCTCCAGGGCCAGCTCCAAAATCAGAGAGAGGAGCTGGCTGACCGGTTGGCGCCGTCAATTCTCCGTTTTCATGTTCTGGCAGAGAGCGACAGTCCAAAGGACCAGCAGGTGAAGCTGGAGATCCGCAGCCTGATTCTGGATTTTTTAAGAGACCGCCTTCCTGACAGCTCCGGCAAGGAGGAGACCATTGCCTGTCTTGCCCAATGTCAGGAAGAGATTGAGACGCTTGCTGACAACTATCTCAAGAGCCGGGGCTTTGATTATCAGGCAAAGCTTAAGCTGACCCGCTGTTATTTCCCCACCCGCTGTTATGGACCTTATGTATTTCCCTGCGGCTACTATGATGCGGCCCGGATTACCCTTGGTAAGGGAAATGGCCATAACTGGTGGTGCGTGCTTTATCCCAGGTTCTGCTTTGTGGAGGAAGCCTGTTCCGAGGTTCCGGAAAAAAGCGCTCAAATCCTTCGTCAGGAGTTAAAAGAGGACGATTTTCTCGCCCTCAAAAATAATCGTCCTGATCTGAAAATCCGCTTTCTTCTGCCAGAGCTTCTGTCTGGAAGAAAAATGGAAAATCAATCGCTGACTGCGGCAAATCCCATTATACCCCAGTCATAGTTTTCCATAGCCTGCCAAAGGCTAAGCTCTGCTGACTGCTTTTCTGCCAGCTTTTGATAAAAGGAAATCTGTGTTCCTATATACTGAACCTCTGATAAAAGCCCAAGGTCATATTGCCGTTTGGATGCATCCCGGCTAAGCTCTGCCGCCGCAAACCCGGTCCGGACTGCCTCATAGGCAGCCCTTTTGTCCTGAACCTCCTGATACAGCCGCTGCATTTCTATGGTCAGCTTCTGATCTCCCTCCTCAATCATCCGGCTCCGGGCTGCAATCTGTTCTGTGGTCCCTCCCTTTTGGGATGTTCTTTGGGAAATCAGTGTGTAATTGTTTCCGATTGCCCGGATGATATCCTGCTCCAAATCCATTTTCTCCAGACGGCTCATGTCAAAGGCCGGAACCGGGCAAATCTCCGGGTTGGAATCCGGGTCATAGCCAAGCAGCATACACAATGCTCTTCTTGTACTTTCCTGCTGAGTGTCCAGGGACGCTAACTGGGCGCGGGCTCCCATCAGGCTGCTCTTTGCTCCTGCCAAATCAGTTGCCGTGGCCATGCCAAGAGCTGCCATTCTTCCTGTCATTTCCTCCTGCTCTTCATAGAGCCTCACCAAAACCTCCAATGTAGCCCGGTTCTGCCGGATGGTATCATAACCAATCATCGCTCCCTGGGCTGCCGCTGTAAGCTGCTTTTCCACCTGCTGGAACTGGCGCTGGGCCTGAGTGTTGGTCTCCCATTGATTTACCGTATCCCGCATGTTCTGAACCAGGTTCCGGTAATTCCGGTCCAGAGAATGGCCCACAGAAGCCATCGCTGACATCCCGGGCAGCTTGCCCATGGAAATATATCCGTCAGCTGTATCCTTCACCACCCGGTACTGGCTTTCCAGCTCTGTGACCAGATTGGCATAATCCGCCCTCCCGTCCATATAATCTCCCCAGGCTTTTGTAAAGGCAGGATTATATTCATGAATCCGGTCTGCAATCTCATCATATTCCAAACGGTTGTCCTGAAGCCTTTTCAGAGTCTCCTCATTATACCGTTCCATCCCGGTCAGCTCCTTTGCCCCTGGCCCTGTGGGAGCCGGACCTGCAAATGCCGGAATTGTGAAAACCATGGCCAGGACACACGCCCCGGCTGCCATCGGCAAGCTTCTGGTCACACCATCCTTTTTCTTCTTCATACAATTCCTCCGCTCTTAGGAAGTGCTGGCAAGTCCGTTTACTGCCCAGTCATAGGTCTCCATAATCTGGAACAGGTTCAGATCCGCAATCTGAATCGCGATTTCCTTTCCCTGAACTACATCCCTCTGGCTTTCCACCTCAGTACGGCTGGCGTTTCCATGCTGGTAATTGATTTCCAGAGACTGCAGGTTGCGGTTCTCCAGATCCAGCTCGGCAGCCGCCTGGTCATAGGCCAGCTTTGCTGCCAGCACATTCTGATAACTGGTCACCAAAGAAGAGCCTATCTTCTGTTCATTGTCCGCAATGTCCTTTTTGATGCTTTCCATCACATTCTGGTTGGTTGCATTGGCCAGCTTCTTTTGGTTGATTTGAAGAGTATAGTTATTTTCCAGAGCCTTCTCCCTGTCCTCATAAGGATTCATATGTACAATCCTCTCCATGTCCGATTTGGGAACCTGGCGGATCTCTGGCTGGTCGTCATATTTCCATCCCAGCATTACCAGCAGCTTCTGACGTACTGTTTCTATGGAGGAAAGGGCAGACTCCCGGTTGCGTCTAGCGGTCAGCAGGCTCTCCTGGGCATTGAGCACCTCCACAGAGGTGGCAAGACCATTAGCCTGTCTGGTGGCAGCTCCTGTGACAGCCCGCTCTGCCTGCCGGATGGCCAGCTCTGCCTGCTGCAGCTGGAGCTGATTTTTCTCATAATTAATCATATTGGTCTCAGCCACTGTCACCAGCGTCTTCTCAGCCTGTTTGTAGCCAAGATAAATAATCTCGCTGTCTTCCAGATTCTCGTCTGCCTGTTCCAGCATATTTTTCGCCTGGATTTCTGCCATCAGCACTGAATTGACTACCATGCCATACATCATGTCATCTGCATCCGGATAGTCAATGCTGGAATAAATCTCCTCTGCCATCTCCCGGTATTTGTTGGACACATCCTCCTTGGTGTCTCCATATTTTCTTTTAAATTCATTTAAATCCAGCTGGTTGGTCTGTACCGTGGTGTTATATTCTGCAATCAAATCCTCAATCTCATCATATTCCAGCACATTGTCCCGAAGCCCTGCCCACTCTTCCTCTGACCGGGCAAACTCCGGACTGGCAGCAAATGCCATGTCCGGACCGACCGATGCCCGGGCAGCGATAACCGCCGCCGCACCCAGCCATACCACGCGTTTCCAATGATTCATTCTGTATCCCTCCCCTTAATCATAAGATGGTTCTTTCTTCTTTCTCCTCCCGCTCATCAGCAAATAATACCCAGGCAGCATCAAAAGCGCCAAAACCGTAGAAGCAATCAGTCCGCCCACATCCACAAGGGCCAGTCCCTGCATGCTTTCACCGCTGTCTCCATAAGCCATGGCCATGGGAATCATAGCCACAATGGTCGTCAAGGTGGTCATAAGAATTGGGCGCAGACGGGTGGCTCCCGCCTCAATCAACGCCTTGTGAAGTTCCATCTCCTGCCTGTACTGGTTCACAGTATCTACATACAAAATACCATTATTTACCACAGTTCCTGTCAGCATCAGAAATCCCAAAAGGGAAGCCATGCTGATCGGCACATCCGTCACATACAAAAGCCCAAAGGAACCAATCAAAGCAAACGGAATAGTTGTCATAACCATGATGGAAAACTTCGGTGACTCAAACTGGGCCGCCATAACTACAAAAACCAGAAATACTGCTGTGGCAATCGCCCCGAACAGATTGGTAAACTCTCTGGTCATGGCCTCATCCATGCTGTTGACTGCACGGGACAAAGTGGGACTCATATATTTGGAAACAATCTCATTATAAAACTGATCCTCAATAGCATCTCTCAAACGGGGGTCATCGGTCTGAAGATCTCCGGTGATTGTCACCTGATACTGCCGGTCCCTCCGGATGATGGTGGCCGGACTGTCTTTAAATATAATGTCCGCCACATCCGTCAGGGCAACAGAACCGCCTGTGCTGTTGGTCAGCACAATGCCCTTCAGCTTGTCAATGGTATCGTACTCATCCTCCGGAAATTCCACCTGGACGTCAATCTCATCCCCATTCACCTCAAGGGAAGTGGCCTTCACTCCTCCCAGCATATTGCTCACAGACCCGGCAATCTGCATGGGCGTAATATTTTCGGCATTGGCCTTTACTGCATCAATATCCAGCTTTACCACCGGCGCGGCATTTTCCAGCGTGCTATGTACCTTTGTCACCTCATCCTTTTCCAGCAACTCATTGACAATCTGATCCGAAACCTCCTTGATCTCATCATACTGTGTGCTCTGAAGAATATACTCCACTCCATTGGTGGAGGACATCATGCTCATGGAAGAAGATGCCTGTATGGATATATTAGCACCTGGAATCTCATTCATCAAGGGTTTCCATTCTTTTACAACCTGGTCTGTCTCCCGTTTTCTATCATCCAGAAGATAAGCCGTGAGAGTGGCTCCCCCGCCTCCCATGCTCATGCCGCTGCCGCCGGAGGTCAGCATATAAGACTCCAGGTCCGGGTCTGCCATCACAACTGCCTCCACCTGTTCGTAAATCTTGTCTGTCTCCTCCACCTTCAGTCCGGGGCGGGTGTCAATGCTGACGCTGATGGTTCCTGTATCGTCCGCCACCATCAGCTCCATCCGAAGCTGGGTTGCCATCCAGATCGACGCGGCCAGCAGGAGAATGGAGAGAAATACCACAGTCAGCTTCTTTGGCAGTATTACTTCCATAATGCTCCGGTATCCTGCCTGCATTTTGTCAAGCATCCAGCCAGCAGGAGAGCTGTCCTTCTCCTGAGGACGAAATATGCAGTAACACAAGGGAACAATGGTCATGGCGCTGATCAGCGATGCCAGCAGACAGAAAATAATGGTAAAGCCTAATGGCTTAAACATCTGTCCTGTCATTCCCTCCAAAAGAGCCAGAGGCAGAAACACCACGCAGGTAGTGGCAGTACCGCCGATAATGGACTGAAGCACAATACCGCTGCCCTCCAGAGCTGCCTCCCGGTAGCCCACAATCCCTTTTCCTTTGGTAGAACGGAAACAGCTTTCCAGCACTACAATGGAGTTATCCACCATCATACCCACGCCCAGAACCAGACTGCTCAGGGTAATGACATTTAAGGTAAAGCCCATGGCCTGCATCAAAATCAATGCAGCCAAAATGGAAATCGGAATGGAGGTTCCCACAATGAGGGATGCCCTGATTTCCCCAAAGAACAGGTAGATAATCACCATGGATACAATAACTGCCATGACCATGGTCTGCATCACGCTCTTTAAGGAAGACTGAATGGAATCACTGGTGTCATTCACCACAATAATCTCCAAATCCCCATCCTTGGCCTGCAGGGACTCAATTACTTTATTTACTTCCTTTGACACCTCCATGGCAGTTGCGCTTTGCTGCTTTTTCACGCCTATGGAAATGGTCTCTTTTCCGTTGTACCGGGCCACTCCGCTGGCCTCCTTCAGGTTGGTGCGGACATTGGCCACATCCTCCAGGTAAATCACATTTCCATTGCCAAGAGATATGGGAATCTGCTTCAGCAGGTCTATGGTATCATACTCCATTCCTGCGCTGACCGCCAGCTGCTGGCCACCCACAATCGTATCTCCTGCCGGGTAGGTAAAATTGGTGCTGCCAATGGCCTGAGCGATGGCATTCATGTTCAGATGATACTGCTGCAGCTTCTCTGGAATCAGCTCCACCTTAATATACTCTTCCTGGCCGCCGCTCACATCCACATCAGCTACAGTGGTAATCTTTTCCAGCTCCGGCACTACTTTATTGTTTACATAATTGTAAAGATTCGGCTCTGTCTTATGGTTCACAGACAAATACACAGACGCCATATCATCCAGATTCAGCTCCACCACCATAGGCGATTCACAGTCATCCGGAAGCTGGGATTCCAGCACATCCATTTTCTTTTTCAGATCATCATAAGCCTCATCAATGTCCTTGCCATAGTCATACTGAATGATCACCATGGACATATTTTCCATGGACATGGACTGAATGGTGTCCACACCGCTCAGAGAGCCAATGGTCTCCTCAATCTCTGTAGTCACCAGATCATTCACATCCTCCGGGCTTGCCCCCGGATAAATGGTGGCAATAATCAGCATAGGCATATCCATGGTAGGCATAAGCTCCATCTTAGCTGACAGCACAGACTGCAAGCCAAACACAATCAGGCACAGCACTACCAGTACAGTAGTCACCGGCCGTTTGAGGACTGATTTTGTTAATCCCATTGCTTTCTTTCCTCCTAATCTGCCTGCGTATCCTCTGGCTGCTCCTGACCTGCCTCTGGTTCAGAATCTGCTGTCTCTGCAGTGGAACCATCTCTGTCCACCTCTCCCACCAGCTTCACCGGCACTCCCTCCACCAGCTCTGAGCTCCAGGTAGTGATCACCTGATCTGTCATATCCAGTCCGGACAAAATCTGAGCCTGCACAGAATCATAGATTCCCACCTCCACCGGAAGCTGGCGAACCACTCCGCCAGAGTAAATATATACATAGGCATCGCCGCCGGAATAATAAATGGCATCTACCGGAATGCACATCACCTGGCTCACCCGGTCCGAGACCACATACAGGCTGACCACTGATCCGGTTGGCAGGGCATCTCCGTTTTCCACAGATGCCTTGATCTTAAACAGTCCTGTGGCCGCGTCAATCATACTGCTGATCTCTGTAATGCTGCCCTGATACTCCTTGCCGTTTTTCTCAATAATCACACTGTCTCCCACCTTCATCTGATCCACAATCTTTTCTGTGACAGAAAAGGTGATGGCCTTGCTTCCCTCCCCGGAAATCACGCAGATCATGGACTGTTGGGCCACATTGTCGTGAACCTCCACATCACACTGCTCTACCTTTCCGCTGATAGGGGCTGTAACATGGCTGAACTCCATCTGATAATCATAGTTCAGCTTTGCCTGATCATACTGGATTTTCGCACTTTTCGCCTGCATCTGCACCTGTTCAAACGAGGCATAGGCAATATCTCCTGCACTGTACAGGGCCTGCTGTCTGGCCAGATTGCTGTTGGCATTGTCAAGAGCTGTCTTCGCCGCCTCCATGCTAAGACGCGCCGAATCCACCTGCTTTGTGTCAATGGTACACAGCTCCTGTCCCTCTGTAACCATATCGCCAGCCTTTACAAATACATTGGTAATCTCTCCTGCTGCCTTTGGGTAGATGTAAACCACATCCGACGGCTCCACTGTGCCGACCAGATTCCGATACAGCACAATATCCCCAAGCTCCGGCATCTGTGCCTGTACTACCGGCGTGGGCGCCTCCTCCAGCACAGCCTTCGGCTTCAGCATCCGGGGCGCCACAACCGCCGCACATGCTGCCACAACAACCACTCCTGCAATAATGATACCTTTCTTCATTGCTGTCTCCTCTTACCTTTTTGATCTCTTCCCTGTTTTCTTCTGATTGCCTTCTTCTGTTTCATCATTCAGAATAGCTTTCCTTTTCCCCCATGTCGAATCCCTTGTTTTTATAAGAACCCTGCCTTAAAATATCCATTGACTTCAAAAATCGCTCCCGTGTAGAGCTCAGATAGTCTGGATACTCATAATATTGCTTCAAAGCAACTGTCAAAGATGACATGGCAAGTATCATCAATGGAGACAAATCCTCTGCAACCTCCGGCCGGAAACAGCTTTTGTTAAGGTTGTCATCCATCCACTGTAAAGGCCCCCCCTCCTGCTTTTCCAGACATGCTGGTTTTGGCCACGCCTTCATTCCCACCAACTCATTATTCTCCCGGTCTGCAAAAAGGTTCCTGACAAGCTGCACCATACTTGGATTCTTTTGCAGCTCTCTTACTGAAAAATCAAACAATCGCTCAATCATGGCAAAATAATCTCCGCCGTTAGACTTCAGCTCATCTTTACAAAACCTCTGCATCTGCTGAAACTGATCCTCCAGCAAAAACTCCACCACATCATGCTTATCTACAAAATAGGTATAAAAGCTGCCTCTGGAAATATCTGCATTCCGGATGATCTGATTAATGGAAGCCCTGTCAAAAGGAACTCTTGCAAACTCTTTTATTGCCGCCTCCCGAATCATCTGTTTTTTCGCCTCTGGCAGCCGGTAAAACCGTTCCGTAGGCATACCCTCTTTCTCCCCCTTTCTTATTTGCCCAAATCATATTCCTGCATATGTATCTGAGAATCTTCTGTCTGAGCCATCCTGTCTTCCCGTAAAACCTCAGGCATTCCTCCTATCATATGACAGTCTGTCACTATTAATGACAATCTGTCACTCATTATAATGACACCTTGTCATGTTGTCAATAGAGGTTAGAAAAATTTAACAAATTTCACACAAAACATAGAATTATAAATTGTTCTGTCCTGTTTTGTCAAAACATGCTATACTGTTGTTGCAGTTTGGTCAGGCAGCTCTCTGCCTTAATCTATGAAAACAAGGAAAACACCAATGGGATACTTCTATTTATTTGCAGTTGCATTTATGTTCAGCTTCGGCGGAACCTGCGTGAAGCTTATCAGCCCTCACTTTGGCCCTGCCTACATCTCTTTTTTCCGTTTTGCAGTGGGAGTCTGTTTTCTTCTGCTTCTGAAAATGATCCGCCGCCAGCATTTCCGGCAGGATTTTCTTTCCACAGCCAGACAGGTTCTGGGCTGGCTCCTATTTGGAGCTGCTGCCAAATGGGTCGCCTATCTGACAGAGAACTATGCCCTCTCCCACGGCCCCTCCTACGGAAATATTGTGACTCAGCCAGCACAGACCATATTTCTGACCTTATCAAGCGTTTATCTGTTTCGGGAAAAGCTTCCTCCCCGAAAGCTTTTCTGCATCCTTCTGTGTATGGGCGGCGTGCTGTGCATCTCCTGGAACGGACGTCCTGTGGAGGCATTCTTCCAGGAAAATATACTGCTGACCGGGCTTTTCATTCTGTCCGGCATTTGCGCTGGCTGTCATGTACTGGCACAGAAAATGATTGCTGACCGGATGGATATTATTGACAGCAACTTAACCATTTTTGCGTTCTCTGCCATTTTGGCTGCGCTGCCTCTCATTCCCGATGTAGCAGAAGGCAGCATGGCTGGCGTCCGTCCGGACTTTGGCTGTGTGGCCGGAATCCTGGCCTTTGGCTTTATTACGGGAATCGGCTTTTATCTAAATGCCCGCGCCATTCCTCTGGTTCCTTTTTATATGGTGCCGGTGATTCAAAGTACAATGGCTGTCTTTGCCCTCCTGTGGGGCATACTGTTCTTTCACGAACAAATCAGCTGGTTTATTGTAAGCGGAACCGGAATGTTTCTGATTGGGCTGATCGGACTTCAGGTAAAAAGGTCCGGCACATAAGAATTGCCCTGGGAGGTCTGCATCTGGTAATAGATGCCCCGGCGTTCCATCAGCTCTTCATGGCTTCCCTGCTCTGCCACCTGCCCCTGATCCACCACCAGAATCTGGTCTGCATTTTGAATGGTGGACAGACGGTGGGCAATGATAAAGCAGGTTTTCCCCTTCATCAGGCGCAGCATGGCATTCTGTATCTGCACCTCGGTCCGGGTATCCACATTGGAGGTGGCCTCATCCAGAATCACCATGGAACAGGGAAGGAGCATGGCCCTTGCAATGGTCAGAAGCTGCTTTTGCCCCTTGGAGATATTGGCTCCGTCCTCCCGAAGCACGGTGTCATAGCCCTGGGGCAGCTGCATAATAAAGGAGTGAACCTGAGCTGCCCTGGCTGCTGCCTCCACCTCCTCCCTGGTGACATTTTCTCTGCCATATGCCAGATTTTCATAAACAGTCCCATAAAACAGCCATGTATCCTGAAGCACCATGGCATAGGCGCTTCTTAACTGCTTTCTTGAAATAGTCCGGATATTTCTTCCGTCCGCCCTGATTTCCCCTGACTGAGGATCATAAAACCGCATCAACAGATTAATTAATGTAGTTTTTCCTGCTCCGGTAGGGCCTACCACTGCAATCATCTCTCCTGGCTTTGCCTCAAAGGAAAAATCCTTCAGAATCTTCTGCCCTGGCTCATAGCCAAATTCCACATGGGAAAGCTCCACCCTGCCATGAAAAGCTTCCCCTGTTTTGTCTTCTCTCTTTCCTTTGTTTTCTCCCTTTCCTGTTTGTTCTTTTTCCGTCTCCTCCGGCAGCTCATCTAACAGCCCGAATACCCGCTCTGCTGCAGCCACTGCGGACTGAAGGTCACTGACAATATTGGCCAGTTCATTAATCGGACCGGAAAATTTCCGGGAATACAGCACAAAAGAAGAGATCTGCCCCACTCTCATATAACCAGATAAATATAACAGCGCCCCAAATACACTGATCAGGGACAGGGACAAATTATTGATAAAATTCACCATTGGCCCCACAGTGCTTGCGTAGTATTCCGCCTTATAATATGCCTCCACTGCCTCCTGATTTTTCCCCTTAAAATCTTCAATCACCCCTTCCTCTCCGCAGTAAGCTTTGATTGTCTTCTGTCCTGTAATCTTTTCCTCCCCAAAGCCGTTCAGATTTCCCAGGGCAGCAGACCGGGTTCGGAACAGAGGACGGGTTCTGCTGGTGATAAACCGGGTGATACGCACGGAAAGGGGTACTGTAAAACAAAATACCAGCACCAGATAAGGGGAGATCATAACCATCATAAGCAAGGCTCCCCCAACCGTAATCACTGTGGTCAGCATCTGAATCAAATCACTGGACAGGGATTCATTGACCACATCAATATCATAAGAAATCCGGCTGAGCAGCTCTCCGGTCTGATGCCGGTCAAAATATCCCACTGGCAATGCCAGCATCCGGTGAAACACATCCTCCCGCATCCTACGGACCACTCTCCGGCTAATGGTAATCATAAGGGCTGACAACCCGTAGGACAACAGGGCTGACAGCACATAGAACACCGCCATCCAGGTAACATAAAAAAGAACCCTTCCAAAATCCACCCGGCCCTCTCCTGCTCCCACCGCATCAATGGCATATCCGGAGAAAAGGGGACCTGCCAGAGCAAGGCCATTTCCAACAGCTGCCATGACAAATGCCGCAATCAAAAGCCCCCGGTACATAAAAAGGTACCCGGCCATTCTTTTTAAAGTATTTTTTCTCTCTTTCAGAAAGCGAAAGGCAGACTTTCCTCCGCCTGCTCCGTCTGTCCTGCTGTGCAGTGCCAAATCCGGTTCCTCCTTATAAACATCTTTGAGACTGTTCCATTTCCTGATAAATCCTGCAAGTCCTCATCAGCTCCTGGTGAGTGCCGTATCCTGCTGCTTTCCCCTTTTCCAGCACCAGAATCCGGTCTGCCTCCATGACAGAACGGATTCTCTGCCCAATCACAATACAGGTAACTCCGGCAAAATGCTCCTTTATCTCCCGCTGCAAGGCTGCCTCAGTTCTATAGTCCAGCGCACTGGATGAATCGTCTAAAATCAGGATCTCCGGACCTCCGGCAAAGGCTCTGGCAACCAACAGCCTCTGCTTCTGACCGCCGCTTAAGTTAGCTCCGCGCACCTCCAGCCTTCCCTGGATTCCGCCTTTATTCTCCACAAAATCCTCTGCCCTTGCACGCCTTAGAGCCTCTTTTGCCTGATCTCTGGTGATTTCCCGTCCCATAGCCACATTTTCATAAATACTGTTCTCAAACAGGGAATCATTTTGAAACACAGTTCCAAACCGCCTTCTTAAAGTTTTCAGCTCCATGGTCCGAATGTCCTGGCCATTGATTCGGATACACCCCTTCTGTACATCATACAGCCGCATCAGCAGATTCACCACTGTAGACTTGCCGGAACCTGTTGAACCAATAATTCCCAGGGTCTCTCCATGCCTCAGAGAGAAACTGATATCCGACAGATGGCTGGTATGCTCATTCCCTTCCTCCTCTGACGTCTCTCCCCAGGCTTTTCCATAAGAAAACCACACATGTTCAAAAGACACATGAAATGTTCCGTTTTCCTCTGTGCTTTGTTTTCCCCCATCTCCTGCTATCTGCCCCTCCTGGTCTCCTTTATCCCAGTCCCGCTCATCCTCTGCCTCCAGCACAGCAGCAATCCGTTCTGCTGATGCTGTTCCTTTGGACACGATCACAAACATTCGGGAAATGGACAGAAGGGCATTAAGAATAATGGTAAAATACGTCATAAAGGCCAGAATCTTTCCCACCTCCGTCAGGCCTGCATGAACCCGGATTGCCCCTGTCAAAATGACTGCTGCCATTCCCATATTCAGCAGCAGATTCATGGCAGGATTGGTGAGCGCTGTTGTCATATTGGCCTTTCGCTCCCTCTCTGCCACCTCCTGATTCACCTGTTCAAACCGCTGCCGCTCATAATCTTCCTTTGACAGGGCCTTAATCACCCGGATTCCTGCAATATCCTCCCGGACCAGACGGATAAACCGATCCAGACTTTCCTGAAGCGCGGCAAACTGGGGAATGCTCCTTTTGGACACAAATACCACCACTGCCGTCAGAAGAGGCAATGTGCCTAACAGCACTCCTGCCAGAACCGGGTCCAGCATCAGTGTCATGACAATGCCTCCGGTCAGCAGAATCGGCGCCCGCACCCCCAGCCGCTGAATCCGCCCTATCATCTGATGAATATGGTAAGTATCTGTGGTCAGCCGGGAGATCAGAGAAGGCCGGGTCAGCTCGTCGATCTGTGCTCCTGACAGATACATGACCTTCACAAACAAATCCTCCCGAATCCAGCCAACTGCATCCTTTGCCACCCGTGATGCCATCCGGTTCGCCATTACATTGAACACAGCTGCCAGCACAGAACATCCTGCCATAAACAAGCCCCACATAAAAATTTCTTCCCTTTTGCCGGCTGGAGTCACCTGGTCAATCATATATGCCAGCGCCCAGGGCAAAAACAAATCCATCATTGTACCGGCAAACTTGATCAAAAATCCCCCTGCCATCCGCAGATAAAAGGGTTTTAAATAGTAAAAAAATATTTTTCTCATGTATGCTCCCCAAGGTCTCGCTTTTTTACATAGTTTAATTGAGATTCTTTTGGAAATCAACTGATTTCCGATTTTTCAGACAAAAAGCTTATGGGCATAGAAAATATTTTGTGATATAATAAAACCGTTCGCGCTTACCCTAAAGAAAGGAATGAATCTTATGAAAAAAACATGTTTTCTTTTGGCGGCCCTTGCCATAACCGGCCTTCTGTCCGGATGCGCCGGCAACAAACCAGCAGAGAGTTCTTCCTCTGCCTCATCTGCCGGGACAGCGACGGAAACCACGATTGCCGCCTTCACAACCGCTGCTAAGGATGCACAGGAACCATCCATCCCCGGCGCCCTGACTGTTCCAGGCGAAGGGGAGAATCAGACAAAAAGCGGTTCTGCTGTTCCCATCACTCCGGAAGCTGTCACACTGCGGGTCGGCTCCTTAAAGGGCCCTACCTCCATGGGGCTGGTATCTCTTATGGATCAGGCTTCCAGGGGAGAAGCTGGCAACCAATATGAGTTTACCATGGTCACTGCTGCTGATGAGCTTTTGGCAAAGGTCGTCTCCGGACAGCTTGATATTGCCCTGATTCCAGCTAACACGGCAAGTATTTTGTATGGAAAGACCAACGGCCAGATCGCTGTTCTGGACATAAACACCCTAGGCGTTCTGGATATTGTGGCCTCGGATGATTCCATTAAAAGCATAAAAGACTTGGCTGGCAAGGGCAGGACCATCTACATGACCGGCAAGGGAACCACACCGGATTATGTGTTGCGCTACCTGCTTTCTGCCAATGAGATGAGCGAACAGGATGTGATTCTGGAATTTAAGTCAGAGCCTGCTGAAGTAGCCGCTTTGCTGAAGGAACAGCCAGATGCCATCGGCCTGCTGCCTCAGCCCTTTGTCACTGCTGCCTGTATGCAAAATGAGAACTTAAAGATTGTTCTGGATTTGACCGAAGAATGGGATAAAGTGCAGGGGGAGGACAAAAGCCGCCTTGTAACCGGAGTTACCATTGTCCGCCGATCTTTTCTGGAGGAAAATCCCAATGCTGTGGCTCTCTTTCTGGCAGAACATCAGGCTTCTGCCGGGTATGCCAACACTCATGGAAAAGAGACTGCCCAGTTGGTTGCTGACCTGGGAATCATTGAAAAAGCCCCTGTGGCAGAAAAGGCCCTTCCCTACTGCAATATTACCTGCTTGACCGGAGAAGAGATGAAGTCCGCTCTGTCTGGTTATCTGAAGGTTCTGTATGAGCAGGAGCCGGCTTCTGTGGGCGGCCAGCTGCCAGAAGACGATTTTTACTACATTCCATAATTGGCAGGGGCTGCTTTTGCAGCCCTTGTTTCCAACGCAAAAAAGGTGGAAAACATACCTTAACGGAAAGGATGCAAATTATGTCTCAGCCATTTCTCCGCAAAGGAGGAATCCTTCTGTTTTGGGCTGCAGTGTGGCAGGCTGCAGCTTTTATGATTGACAATTCCATTCTCTTTGTCAGCCCCATAGATGTGATCAGAGCTTTTCTTTCCCTGATTCCATCTTCTGACTTTTGGATCTCCATAGGCTGTTCCTTTGGAAAAATCAGCATGGGATTTCTTGGTGCCTTTTTCAGCGGCATGGCAGCCGGAGCGGTTGCATACCGTTTCCCTCTGTTTCGGGAATTTGCGGAGCCAGTGATTTTATTGATCAAATCCATCCCTGTAGCCTCCTTTGTAATCCTGGCTCTTATTTGGATCGGCTCCCAAAACCTGGCTGTCTTCATCTCCTTTTTGGTTGTTTTCCCCATTCTTTATGAGAATACCATTGCCGGACTGGAAAACACAGACCAGGGGCTTTTGGAGATGGCGCAGGTTTTCTCCTTTTCCCCTATGAGAAAACTTCGCTTCATCTATCTGCCATCTGTGCTTCCCTATGTCACTGTAGGCTGCCGAATCGGCCTTGGCATGAGCTGGAAATCCGGCATCGCTGCAGAGGTAATCGGCGTTCCCTCTCATACCATTGGAGAAAATCTGTACATGGCAAAGATTTATTTAAGCACTGGAGATCTGTTTGCCTGGACCATTGTAATCATCTTTGTCAGCACCTGCTTTGAAAAACTATTTCTGCTGCTTTTACAGAAAGGAGTCCGTCTATGCTTCCGTTTCAGCTGAACATCCAAAACCTTTCCAAATCCTACCATGGGCGCTGCATCTGGAAAGGGCTGAATCTGACCCTCTCCTCCGGCAGGATTTACTGTCTCATGGGTCCCTCAGGCATTGGTAAAACCACATTGTTCCGCATCCTTTTAGGGCTGGAACAGGCAGACAGCGGTTCCTTTTTTCTCTCCCCATCCCAGCAGGAACGGCTGACAGCCGTATTTCAGGAGGACCGGCTCTGCGAAGCCTTCTCTCCCCTGGACAATATAATGGCCGCTGCCGGAAAAGCTCTGAGCAAAGACCGTGCCATTGCAGAGCTTTGCCGCCTGCTTCCATCTGAATCCATCACCCGTCCTGTATGTACTTTAAGCGGAGGAATGAAACGCCGCACTGCCATTCTCCGCAGCCTTCTTGCGCCGTCCTGCGGAATCCTGATGGATGAACCCTTTACCGGGCTGGATGAGAATACCAAATATCAGGTGATAGAATATATAAAGGAAAAAGCAGGCCAACGCCTGCTTCTGATTTCAACTCACCAGGAGGAAGATGTGGAACTGCTGGAGGGGATTCTGCTCCGTCCATTTGAGGAGTTTGCTGCAAAGTGATATTTGGAAAGTATCCTGAATAAATCAAAAAATGCTTTTGGTATTCTGATTCCTTGTGAATTTTCCCATCTTTGAATGGTTGCCTGCATAAAATCATCTCATTCTGGCAAGCTCTCTTCTACTGGCGGCTCCCCGCCCTCTGGTCTTCTGCCTCCTTCCAGTCTTTTGCCCTCCGGCCCTCTCTCTCCTTCCGGCCTTTCACCCTCTGCCCCTCTCTCCCCTTCCGTCCTTCCC
>CATLIJ010000005.1 GCA_949948825.1 uncultured Clostridiaceae bacterium | reverse complement strand
CTATCAGGGAGCGATCAAGAGATTTGGACAGCACAGAGGACCTATGGCTCACGGCTCCAAATTCCATCGCCATCAGGGTTCCAATGGTTCTGCGACAACTCCCGGCCGTGTGTTTAAGGGCAAAGGGATGCCTGGACATATGGGATGCGAGCAGGTGA
Organism: uncultured Clostridiaceae bacterium; assembly: GCA_949948825.1. Taxonomy (GTDB): domain Bacteria; phylum Bacillota; class Clostridia; order Lachnospirales; family Lachnospiraceae; genus Brotaphodocola. Next base: position 24,051 of record CATLIJ010000005.1, on the reverse strand, counting down.
CTGTTCAGAATCTGGAGGTGGTTCGGGTAGATGGGGAGAACAACCTGATTCTGGTGAAGGGCGCTGTGCCGGGACCGAAGAAATCTCTGGTGACACTGAAAGAAACCGTAAAGGTTGGCCGCTAAGGGCGGACCCACCGAGGAAAGGAGGAACACACAGAAATGGCAAACGTATCTGTTTACAATATGGAAGGCAAAGAAGTAGGCACCATGGAGTTAAGCGACGCAGTGTTTGGCGTGAAGGTGAATGAACATCTGGTACACATGGCAGTTGTGGCTCAGCTTGCCAACAAACGTCAGGGAACACAGAAAGCAAAAACTCGTGCCGAGGTGTCAGGAGGCGGCAAAAAGCCGTGGCGTCAGAAGGGAACCGGTCATGCAAGACAGGGTTCAACAAGAGCTCCCCAGTGGACGGGCGGCGGCGTGGTGTTTGCCCCTGCTCCAAGAGATTATACGGTTCGTCTTAATAAGAAAGAGAAGAGAGCAGCATTAAAGTCTGCCCTGACCAGCCGGGTACAGGAGAATAAGTTTGTTGTTCTTGACGAGCTGAAGCTGGATGAGATTAAGACAAAGAAGTTCCAGAATATTCTGGACAATCTGAATCTGAAGGGCGCGCTGGTTGTGGTTGGCGCTGACAGTGACAATGTGGTGCTTTCCGCCAGGAATATTCCTGCTGTGAAGACTGCATATGTGAATACAATCAATGTATATGACATTTTGAAATATAATACCGTGGTGGCTACCAAGGCTGCCGTCGCGAACATTGAGGAGGTGTACGCATAATGGCAAACATTCAGTACTACGATGTCATCCTCAAGCCGGTAGTGACCGAGAAGAGCATGAATGCAATGGCTGATAAGAAATATACGTTCCTGGTCCACACAGATGCCAACAAGAGCATGATTAAGGAAGCAGTGGAAAAGATGTTTCCGGGAACAAAGGTGGCGCGTGTCAATACCATGAACAATGAGGGCAAGACCAGAAGAAGAGGCATGACTTATGGGAAGACGGCCAAGACAAAGAAAGCCATCGTCCAGCTGACAGAGGACAGCAAGGATATCGAGCTTTTTGCAGGACTGTAAAGACAGACCTGCGTTGCCGGGAAGATACACGCGGGTATGTTGGAACGGCAGCAGACTACGGTTATACCCTGACTCGGAAGGCAGGGTGAAAAATAGGCAAAGCAAGGAAAGGAGTTTGTAGTCATGGCAATTAAGACTTATAACCCATATACACCGTCCAGAAGGCACATGACCAGTTCTGATTTCAGCGAGATTACCAAATCAACGCCGGAAAAATCTCTGGTTACTTCCTTAAAGAAGAACGCCGGACGCAATAATCAGGGCAAAATTACTGTGAGACACCGCGGAGGCGGCAGCAGAAGAAAATACAGAATGATTGATTTTAAGAGAAATTCAAAGGACGGGATTCCGGCAACTGTGATCGGCATTGAGTATGATCCCAACCGGAGCGCCAACATTGCGCTTATCTGTTACGCAGATGGAACCAAGTCCTATATTCTTGCACCGGCAGGGCTGACAGATGGCATGAAGGTGATGAGCGGTGAGACCGCAGAGGCCAAGACCGGCAACTGTCTGCCTCTGGCAAACATTCCTGTAGGCGCGCAGATTCACAACATTGAACTGCATCCGGGAAAAGGCGGCCAGCTGGTTCGCTCCGCAGGCAATGCTGCGCAGCTGATGGCAAAAGAAGGAAAATATGCAACCTTAAGACTTCCCTCCGGAGAGATGAGAATGGTTCCCATTGTGTGCCGTGCGACCATCGGCGTTGTGGGCAACGGAGAGCATAACCTGATCAACATTGGTAAGGCAGGAAGAAAACGTCATATGGGTATCCGTCCTACGGTCCGCGGTTCTGTTATGAACCCCAACGACCATCCTCACGGCGGTGGTGAAGGCAAGACCGGTATCGGCCGTCCGGGTCCGTGTACTCCATGGGGTAAGCCGGCTTTGGGCCTGAAGACCAGAAAGAAGAACAAACAGTCCAGTAAGCTCATCATCAGAAGACGTGATGGCAAGACGATCAAATAATTGAAGGAGGATCAAACCCTATGGGACGTTCGTTAAAAAAAGGACCATTTGCAGACGCACATCTGTTAAAAAAGATTGATACACTGAACGCGTCAGGCCAGCATCAGGTGATTAAAACCTGGTCCCGCCGTTCCACCATCTTTCCTCAGATGGTTGGACATACCATCGCAGTACACGACGGAAGAAAGCATGTTCCGGTTTATGTGACTGAGGATATGGTTGGCCATAAGCTGGGTGAGTTTGTAGCTACCAGAACTTACAGAGGCCACGGCAAAGACGAGAAGAAATCCAAACGGTAATCACTGCATTTGAAAGGAGGTTATTAGCAATGGCTAAAGGACATAGAAGTCAGATTAAGAGAGAAAGAAACGCGAAAAGGGACACCCGTCCGTCTGCCAAGTTATCCTACGCCCGCGTATCCGTTCAGAAAGCGTGTTTCGTTTTGGACGCCATCCGGGGAAAGGATCTGGAGACTGCAATCGGTATTGTTACCTACAATCCCAGATATGCTTCTACTTTAATTAAGAAATTACTGGAGTCGGCAGCAGCCAACGCCGAAAACAACAATAATATGGATCGCTCCAGACTGTATGTGGAGGAGTGCTATGCCAACAAGGGGCCGACCATGAAGAGAGTAAAACCAAGGGCACAGGGCAGAGCTTACCGGATCGAGAAAAGAATGAGCCACATTACCGTTGTGCTGAATGAAAGATAGGAGGCAAATATGGGACAGAAAGTTAATCCACATGGCTTGAGAGTCGGTGTTATTAAGGATTGGGATTCCAAATGGTATGCAGAGGGCGACTTCGCCGATTGTCTGATCGAAGATTATAACATTCGTAAATTCCTGAAGAAGAAGCTGTTTGATTCCGGAATTTCCAAGATAGAGATTGAGAGAGCTTCCGAGAGAGTGAAGGTCATTATTTATACGGCAAAGCCCGGAGTTGTCATTGGAAGAGGCGGAGCTGCCATTGAAAAGCTGAAAGGGGAAGTTCAGCAGCTGACAGACAAAAAGCTTCTGATTGACATTAAGGAGATCAAGAAGCCGGAGCGGGATGCTCAGCTGGTGGCAGAGAGCATTGCACAGCAGCTGGAGAACCGTGTGTCCTTCCGCCGCGCTATGAAGTCCACCATGGGCCGTTCCATGAAGGCTGGCGTAAAGGGAATCAAGGCAGCTGTCGGAGGACGTTTGGGCGGCGCTGATATTGCCCGTACCGAGTTTTACAGCGAGGGTACGATTCCGCTTCAGACCCTGAGAGCGGATATTGACTATGGTTTCGCCGAGGCAGATACCACCTACGGCAAATTGGGCGTTAAGGTGTGGATCTACAAGGGCGAAGTACTTCCTGCGAAAGGAAACAAGGAAGGGAGCGATAAATAATGTTAATGCCGAAGAGAGTAAAGCGCCGCAAACAGTTCCGTGGAAGCATGGCGGGCAAGGCGATGAGAGGAAATACCATCAGCTATGGTGAGTATGGCCTGGTGGCAACAGAACCCTGCTGGATTAAATCCAACCAGATTGAGGCAGCCCGTGTGGCCATGACCCGTTACATTAAGCGTGGCGGTAAAGTATGGATTAAGATTTTTCCGGATAAGCCGGTTACGGCAAAACCGGCAGAGACTCGTATGGGTTCCGGTAAAGGCGCTCTGGAATACTGGGTTGCTGTGGTAAAACCAGGCAGAGTAATGTTTGAGATCGCAGGCGTTCCGGAAGAGACTGCCCGGGAGGCATTGCGTCTTGCCATGCATAAGTTGCCCTGCAAATGTAAGATTGCTGCTAAAGCAGATTTAGAAGGCGGTGAATAACAGTGAAGACTAATAAATTCGTAGAAGGATTAAAAGGAAAAACGGCTGCAGAGCTGCAGGAAGAATTGGTAGCTGCTAAGAAAGAACTGTTCAACTTGAGATTCCAGAATGCGACCAACCAGCTGGAGAATACCAGCCGGATTAAAGAGGTCCGCAAGAATATCGCCAGGATTCAGACTGTTATCACAGAGAAGTCAAAACTGGCGTGACTGGCCGAAAGCAACTTAATTTTGTGAATCGGAATTGTTTATAATCCAGAGAGGAGATTCAGGACATGGAAAGAAATCTTAGAAAGACCCGTGTCGGTAAAGTCGTCAGCGACAAGATGGATAAGACAATCGTGGTTGCCATTGAGGACCATGTAAAGCATCCGCTGTATGGCAAGATCGTGAAAAAGACTGTGAAGCTGAAAGCCCATGACGAGAAGAATGAGTGCGGCGCAGGCGATACCGTAAAAGTGATGGAGACCAGACCCCTGTCCAAGGACAAGAGATGGAGATTGGTTGAGATTATTGAGAAGGCGAAATAAAGAACTTTTGAAAGGAGTTGGCAGGCATGATTCAGCAGGAGACCAGACTGAGAGTTGCTGATAACACCGGAGCGAAAGAGCTTCTCTGTATCCGTGTTATGGGTGGGTCCACAAGAAGATATGCAAATATTGGTGATATTATCGTCGCGTCCGTCAAAGATGCAACACCTGGCGGTGTTGTAAAGAAAGGCGATGTGGTAAAGGCAGTAGTGGTGCGCACGGTCAAGGGCGCCCGCCGCAAAGACGGTTCCTATATCCGGTTTGATGAAAATGCGGCAGTGATTATCAAAGATGACAAGACCCCGAGAGGCACCCGTATCTTTGGGCCGGTTGCCAGAGAGCTGCGTGAGAAACAGTTTATGAAGATTGTTTCTCTTGCGCCAGAAGTACTGTAAGGAGGTATGGACTGTGCATAAAATTAAAAAAGATGACCTGGTAAAGGTAATCACAGGAAAAGATAGAGACAAGACCGGCAAGGTGCTGCACGTTCATGACGGCAAGGTGATCGTTGAAGGATGCAATTTGATTACAAAACATGCAAAACCGAGCACAGCCAATCCCCAGGGAGGCATTGTTCATCAGGAAGCCCCCATGGATATTTCCAATGTCATGCTGGTTGTAGACGGAAAGGCCACCAGAGTCGGATTTCAGGTAAAAGACGGCAAGAAAGTCCGTGTTGCAAAGGCAACCGGAAAAGTCATTGACTGATTTTGATAAGGAGGAACGTAAGAGTGGCTAGATTAAAAGAAATGTATCAGAACGAGATGGTTGACGCTCTGATGAAAAAATTCGGATATAAGAACGTCATGCAGGTCCCGAAGCTGGAAAAGATCGTAGTCAACATGGGCGTGGGCGAGGCAAAGGAAAATGCCAAGATCCTGGACTCTGCTGTCAGAGATCTGGAATTGATTACCGGCCAGAAGGCAGTTACCACCAAGGCGAAAAAGTCCGTTGCAAACTTTAAGCTGAGAGAAGGAATGGCAATCGGATGTAAAGTTACCCTGCGGGGAGAAAAAATGTACGAGTTTGCAGACCGCCTGATCAACCTGGCGCTGCCCCGTGTCCGTGACTTCCGCGGCGTAAATCCCAATGCTTTTGACGGCAGAGGAAATTATGCTCTTGGAATCAAGGAACAGCTGATTTTCCCGGAGATTGAATATGATAAAGTTGACAAGGTAAGAGGGATGGATGTAATCTTTGTTACCACTGCCAAGACTGACGAAGAAGCCCGTGAACTCTTGACATTATTCAATATGCCATTTGCTAAATAACAGGAGGAATGATCCATGGCGAAAACTTCAATGAAGATTAAACAGCAGCGTCCGGCGAAATTCTCCACCAGAGAATACAATCGCTGCAGAATCTGCGGACGTCCGCATGCATATTTGAGAAAGTATGGGATTTGCCGTATATGCTTCCGTGAACTGGCATACAAGGGACAGATTCCTGGCGTTAAAAAGGCAAGCTGGTAAGGCAGGCATTTTACACTTAATGAACCCGGCCAAAAGCAAAGGGAAAGTTAATATAAAAGCCGTTCTTCGACCAAAGGGGAGAAGAACTTCCTTATAAAACCCAGCACAATAAACAAGGAGGACAATATCTACCATGACAATGAGTGATCCCATTGCAGATATGCTTACAAGAATCCGTAATGCAAATACTGCCAAGCATGATACAGTGGACGTACCTTCATCCAAGATGAAGCTGGCGATTGCCGATATTCTGGTAAAAGAAGGTTATGTTCAGAAGTATGATATCGTAGAGGACGGCACATTCAAGACAATCCGTATTACTTTAAAGTACGGAGCTGACAAGAATGAAAAGATCATCACTGGTATCAAGAGAATTTCCAAGCCGGGTCTTCGGGTATATGCCAATAAGGAGGACCTGCCAAAGGTACTTGGCGGTTTGGGAACCGCTATCATTTCTACAAACCAGGGCGTGGTGACAGACAAGGAAGCACGTCAGTTAGGTGTAGGCGGCGAAGTACTGGCATTTGTGTGGTGAGGCTGAAAGCAACTTCGTGAAGCCGAGCCAAAGGCGAAGGCTGAACTTAGTGCGAGGTCCGTCACGAACCTTAACGAGTCCGAGCCGCAGGCGAAGGAGGAGTTTAGTTGAGTGACGTGCAGCTGCAGGAGCAACTGCAAAAGCACAAGTTAAGAATAGGAAAACTGAAAACAGAAAAGGAGGAAAATCCTTTTCCGAAAATCTAAGTAGGAGGTAAATGGCATGTCACGTATAGGAAGAATGCCAATCGCAGTTCCGGCAGGTGTGACCGTAACCATTGCGGAAAATAATAAAGTGACAGTAAAAGGTCCGAAAGGCACTCTGGAGAGAGAGCTTCCGGCAGAGATGTCAATTAAAGAAGAAGACGGACATATCGTCGTAACCAGACCGAACGACTTAAAGAAGATGAAATCCCTTCACGGCCTTACCAGAACTCTGATCAACAATATGGTGGTTGGTGTGACCAATGGCTATGAGAAGGTTCTTGAGGTAAACGGCGTTGGTTATCGTGCATCGAAACAGGGAAAGAAATTAACCTTGAACCTGGGCTATTCTCACCCGGTAGAAATGGAAGATCCGGAAGGTTTGGAAACCGTTCTGGAAGGGCAGAATAAGATTACGGTAAAAGGTATCGATAAAGAGAAGGTTGGCCAGTATGCTGCCGAAATCAGAGACAAGAGAAGACCTGAGCCATACAAGGGCAAGGGTATTAAGTATGCCGATGAGACGATCAGACGTAAAGTTGGTAAGACTGGTAAGAAGTAGATAAGGAGAGGGCGAAAATGGTTAGTAAGAAATCAAGAAAAGAAGTTCGCGTTAAAAAACATACCAGATTACGTAACCGCTTTGCAGGCACTGCAGAGAGACCGCGTCTGGCTGTGTTCAGAAGCAATAATCACATGTATGCACAGATTATTGACGATTCTGTGGGCAATACTCTGGCAGCGGCATCTACCTTGGAAAAGGCAGCAAAAGAGGAGCTGGAACATACCAATGATGTGGCTGCAGCCAGCTATGTTGGAACTCTGATCGCTAAGAGAGCGCTGGAGAAGGGAATCGAGGAGGTTGTATTTGACCGGGGCGGTTTCATTTACCAGGGTAAGATTCAGGCACTTGCAGACGCGGCACGGGAAGCCGGTCTGAAATTCTAGTAGAGAGGAGAGCAGCATGAAGCGTACAATCATTGACGCAAGTCAGTTAGAGTTAAATGACAATGTAGTAGCAATCAAGCGTGTATCAAAGACGGTAAAAGGCGGTCGTACCATGAGATTCTCTGCTCTGGTAGTGGTTGGCGACGGCAATGGCCATGTTGGTGCAGGCTTGGGCAAAGCCGGTGAGGTGCCGGAGGCGATCCGCAAAGGAAAAGAGGCGGCAGCAAAGAATCTGGTGCAGATTCCGGTGGACGAGAACCAGAGCATTCCCCATGATATTCTGGCACAGTTCGGCAGCTCCAGCGTATTGATGAAGAGAGCTCCGGAAGGTACTGGTATCATCGCAGGCGGTCCGGCCCGTGCCGTGCTGGAGCTGGCAGGGATCAAAAACGTTCGTGCCAAGTCTCTTGGCTCCAACAACAAGACCAATGTGGTTCTTGCAGTGATTGAAGGGCTGACCCAGCTTAAGACTCCGGAGGAGTATGCAAGACTGCGCGGCAAATCCGTAGACGAGATTTTGGGCTAAGGAGGAGAATGAGATGGCAGAGAAGTTAAAAGTAACATTAGTCAAATCCACCATCGGGGCAATTCCCAAGCACAGAGCAACTGTGGAGGCCCTGGGACTTCGTAAGCTCAACAAGACAGTTGAGCTGCCGGATAATGATGCTGTGAGAGGCATGATCTGGCATGTGAAGCATTTGGTGAAAGTAGAAGAAGTCTGATTACTGAAGTAAGGAGGTGCAATGTTATGGATTTATCGAATTTACAACCGGCTGCCGGTTCCAAACACAGCGATAATTTCAGAAGAGGGCGCGGCCATGGATCTGGCAACGGCAAGACTGCCGGCAAGGGACATAAGGGCCAGAAAGCCCGTTCCGGCGCTCCGAGACCGGGGTTTGAGGGCGGTCAGATGCCTCTGTACCGCCGTATTCCAAAGAGAGGGTTTACCAACCGCAATACAAAAGAGATCGTTGCAATCAATGTGAGCGCCCTGGAGCGTTTTGACAATGACGCAGTGGTCACTGTAGAATCCCTGATGGAATGCGGTATCATCAAGAATCCCAGAGACGGTGTCAAGATTCTTGGTGACGGAGAATTAACCAAAAAGCTGACCGTTAAAGTAGATGCATTCAGCGATGGTGCAAAAGCAAAGATTGAGGCTTTAGGTGGAACCTGCGAGGTGATCTAATATGTTAAAGACACTCCGAAACGCGTGGAAGGATAAGGAGATCCGCAAAAAGCTCCTCTATACTTTCATGATGCTGGTGGTCATTCGCTTCGGGTCGGAACTTCCGATTCCCGGAGTGAATACCTCCTATTTTGCTGATTTTTTTGCCAGACAGAGCGGCGATGCATTTAACTTTTTCGATGCCATGACAGGAGGTTCCTTCACCTCCATGTCTGTGTTGGCCTTAAGCATTACCCCCTATATCACATCATCCATTATCATGCAGCTTTTGACCATCGCAATCCCGAAGCTGGAGGAAATGCAGCGGGAAGGGGAGGATGGAAGGAAGAAGATTGCTGAGTATACCCGTTATCTGACCGTGGTGCTGGCGCTGATGGAGTCAACTGCTATGGCAGTGGGCTTTGGCGGCCAGGGAATGCTGATTGGCTATAATGAGCAGGGATTTTTAGGAAAAGCTTCTATGGTGGTGATTGCAGTATTGACCATGACAGCAGGAAGTGCATTTTTGATGTGGGTCGGGGAACGAATCACAGAAAAAGGCATAGGAAATGGAATCTCCATTGTGCTGCTGTTCAATATTGTGTCTTCTCTTCCAGATGACGTCAGCAGCTTATATAATACGTTTATGAACGGAAAAATCATTGCCGTGCAGGTGGTGATGCTTCTGGTTATGCTGGCAATAGCAGCAGCCATGGTGGTGTTTGTCGTATATTTGCAGGATGGCGAGCGCAGGATTCCGGTACAGTATTCCAAAAAGATGGTTGGAAGGAAAATGGTAGGCGGTCAGTCTTCTCATATTCCGCTGAAAATCAACACAGCCGGGGTGATACCGGTGATTTTCGCCTCTTCCATCTTGTCGTTTCCGGTTGTGATTGCCCAGTTCTTTAATCCGGATTACAACACGATTCCAGGAAAGATCTTGATGATGTTAAATTCATCTTACTGGTTCCGGCCAGAAATGCCATGGTATTCCATTGGTTTGGTGATTTATATTGTGTTGATTGTGCTGTTTGCCTATTTCTACACTTCCATCACCTTCAATCCCCTGGAGGTAGCCAATAATATGAAAAAGTCCGGTGGTTTTATTCCAGGCATCCGGCCAGGTACGCCGACCTCACAGTTTCTGGATAGTATTTTGAATTATATTATCTTTATTGGCGCTGTGGGTCTGATTGTGATTAGTGTGATACCAATTATGATCTCTGGTTTGTTTGGCGTCAGCCGTTTGTCTTTCCTTGGGACATCCCTGATTATTATTGTCAGTGTTATATTAGAGACAATTAAGGCCATTGAGTCACAGGTAGTTGTCCGGAACTATAAAGGCTTTTTAAACGATTAGGATAAGTTGGGAGAGCTGCTGCGCAGGAGGAATGGGCGGCAGCTTTTTCTGCATAAAGATTTTATGAATAATTGAGAATATTTTGCGTAATAAAAAAGAGGAGGTATGGATATGAAGATTATCATGCTGGGAGCTCCAGGCGCCGGAAAAGGCACACAGGCAAAGAAGATAGCAGAAAAATACGGGATTCCCCACATTTCCACAGGGGACATATTCCGCGCCAATATAAAGGGCGGCACAGAACTTGGAATGAAGGCCAAGTCTTATATGGACCAGGGACAGCTGGTGCCGGATGATGTGACCATCGGCATGCTTTTGGACCGGATCAGCGAGGCAGACTGTGAGGGCGGATATGTGCTGGATGGCTTTCCCCGGACTATTCCTCAGGCAGAGAGTCTGACGGATGCTCTTTTGAAGCGGGGAGAAAAGATGGATTATGCTGTCAATGTAGATGTTCCGGATGCTTCTATTGTAACCCGCATGGGCGGCAGAAGAGCCTGTCTGAAATGCGGTGCCACTTATCACATTATGTTTAACCCGCCAAAGGCAGAGGGTGTGTGTGACAGCTGTAAGGAGGCTCTGGTACTGAGGGAGGATGATAAGCCGGAGACTGTACAGAAGCGTCTGACGGTTTACCATGATCAGACTCAGCCCCTGATTGACTATTATAAAGAACAGGGAATCCTGGTGACTGTGGATGGGACAAAAGAACTGAATGATGTGTTTAAAGACATTGTGGATGTTCTGGGGGCATAAATATGTCAGTATCGATTAAATCCGGACGGGAAATTGAACTGATGCGTGAGGCCGGAAGAATCCTGGCAAAGGTCCATGAAGAGCTGGGAAAAATGTTAAAGCCAGGAATTTCGACTCTGGACATTGACCGGACCGGCGAGCGTATGATCCGCAGCTATGGATGCATCCCTTCTTTTAAAAATTACAATGGTTATCCTGCGTCCATCTGTGTGTCTGTGAATGATGAGGTGGTTCATGGGATTCCGAACAAACACAGGATTCTTCAGGAAGGTGATATTGTCAGCCTGGATGCAGGAGTGATTTATAATGGCTATCATTCAGACGCAGCAAGAACCTATGCCATCGGCAAGGTGGGGCCAGAGGTTCAGCAATTAATCCAGGTGACAAGAGAATGCTTTTATGAAGGTATTAAACATGCCAGGGCAGGCAATCATCTCAATGATATCTCCCTTGCCATACAGACCTATGCCGAGCATTTTGGCTATGGCGTGGTTCGCGATCTGGTAGGGCATGGAGTGGGAAAAGCGCTCCACGAGGACCCGGAGGTGCCGAATTTTTCTCAGAAGAGAAAGGGAATCCGGCTGCGTCCAGGTATGACCCTTGCCATAGAACCAATGATTAACATGGGCCGCGCAGATGTGGTGTGGCTGGACGACAACTGGACCGTAGTGACGGATGATGGATCTCTTTCTGCCCATTACGAAAATACGATTTTGATTACAGATGGAGAGCCGGAGATTTTATCTCTGTTATGAGGGCGGTGAACAGGATGGATTATCAACCGGGCTGTCCGGCAAAATCTCTTGCCGGACATGACAAAGATCAGTATTATATTATTTTGTCTGTGGAGGGAGACTGGGTTTTTCTGGCAGATGGAAGGCGGAGAACCTTGTCAAAGCCAAAGAGAAAGAATAAAAAGCATATTCAGGCAGACAAAGAGCTGCTGGTAGAATGCTTTCCGGTGACAGATGATGAGATTTTTACTCGTCTGAGACAATATAAGAAGTGCGGGAAGCTGCACGATTTGGAGTCCTGTGGCCCAGTGGCCGCGGAGTAGTTATGCATTCAGGAGGTATGAGTACATGTCAAAAGCAGATGTGATTGAGATCGAAGGAACCGTGGTGGAAAAGCTGCCCAATGCCATGTTCCAGGTGGAATTGGAAAATGGCCATCAGGTGCTGGCCCATATCAGCGGAAAGCTGCGGATGAATTATATCCGGATTCTTCCGGGAGACCGGGTGACGATTGAGCTGTCTCCTTACGATCTTTCCAAGGGAAGGATTATTTGGAGAGATAAATAAGATAACAAATGTATTGGGGAGCTTTTTCTATAGGAGGAGAGGGCAGAGGAAATGTGGGGATTTCTATGGAAAAAAGGTAAAAAATGCTTGCATTTCAGTGGTTTGAGTGATATAATATTGTGGCAACTTTGTTGATATGTTGGGTGGGTTTGACCCAAGACTGGTTCCGGAGGGAAGCGCCGCAAAGATACAGGTTCGTTGATCTGGCGGAAAATGCCGGAGGTATGTTCGGGATCAGGGCAGTAGAGTGGAAAGGAGAGATTTGCCGTGAAGGTGAGGTCATCAGTAAAACCGATTTGCGAGAAATGCAAAATCATCAAGCGCAAAGGCAGTATCAGAGTAATCTGTGAAAATCCTAAGCACAAGCAAAGACAAGGTTAACTTTAAGAAAGAACAGGAGGTGTACGACGCAAATGGCTCGTATTGCAGGAGTTGATTTACCAAGAGAGAAGCGTGTCGAGATCGGCTTGACTTACATTTACGGGATCGGAAGAACCAGTTCTAACCGTATTCTGGCAGAAGCAGGCGTGAATCCGGATACCCGTGTAAAGGATCTGACGGATGATGAGGTCAAGAAGATTGCAGCGGTGATTGCTGACAGTCAGGTGGTGGAGGGTGATCTGCGCAGAGAGATTGCCATGAATATTAAGCGGCTCCAGGAGATTGGCTGTTATCGCGGTATCCGTCACAGAAGAAGTCTGCCGGTTCGGGGACAGAAGACTAAGACGAATGCAAGAACCCGCAAAGGACCGCGCAAAACCGTGGCGAATAAGAAGAAATAAAGACAGAAGCAGACTGGATCAGAGATCACGGTCATTACGAATCAAGTTGTATGTTTTAAAAACAGGAACAAGATTCAGGTATCCAAAGCTTCGGGACAGGTTTCCCGAATGCGTAGCGAATCAAGACGAAAGGAAAGTAGGTTAGTTTAAAATGGCTAAAAATAAGTCCACTGGAAAGAAAGTGACGAAAAAGCGCGTAAAGAAAAACGTTGAACGCGGACAGGCACATATCCAGTCATCTTTTAACAACACGATTGTGACGTTGACAGATGCGCAGGGTAACGCTTTATCTTGGGCAAGTGCCGGAGGTCTGGGATTTAGAGGTTCAAGGAAATCTACTCCATATGCAGCTCAGATGGCTGCAGAGACTGCTGCCAAGGCAGCTATCGTACATGGTTTAAAGTCTGTTGACGTTATGGTAAAGGGTCCCGGTTCGGGTCGTGAAGCAGCAATCCGTGCGCTTTCTGCATGCGGCATTGAAGTAACCAGCATTAAGGACGTAACCCCGGTTCCACACAATGGTTGCCGTCCGCCAAAACGTAGAAGAGTCTGATAGGAGGTACGAAAAGTGGCAGTAGATAGAGTTCCTGTTCTTAAAAGATGCAGATCCCTTGGTTTGGAACCCAGCTACCTGGGAATCAGCAGAAAATCAAAAAGAGAAGTGAAACGGGCGAATCGGAAAGTAAGCGAGTATGGCATGCAGCTGCGGGAAAAGCAGAAAGCAAAATTTATCTATGGCGTGCTGGAGAAGCCTTTCCGCAACTACTATGCTAAGGCAGAGAAGATGGAGGGTCAGGCTGGTGAGAATCTTCTGATCCTTTTGGAGAGAAGGCTGGACAATGTGGTATTCCGGCTGGGATTTGGCAAGACCAGACGGGAGACCCGTCAGATCGTTGACCATAAGCATGTTCTGGTGAACGGAAAGTGCGTCAATATTCCCTCTTACCTGGTAAAAGCCGGGGATGTGATTGAGATTAAGGAGAAAGTAAAGTCTTCTCCCAGATATAAAATCGCTTTGGAAGCGACGATGGGCCGTTTGGTTCCCGCATGGCTGGATGTGGATCATGAGAATCTCCGCGGTGTGGTGAAGTCATTGCCTACCAGGGAAGAGATTGATGTTCCGGTGGAAGAGATGCTTATCGTCGAGTTGTATTCTAAGTAAGTTTCCCTCGATAGACGAACCCAAAAGGAGGGGCTATAATCGTGTTCGATTTTGAAAAACCAAACATTGAGATTGTTGAAATTTCAGATGATAAGAAGTACGGCAAATTTGTTGTGGAACCGCTTGAGAGGGGCTACGGCACCACGCTGGGGAACTCCCTGAGGAGAATTATGCTTTCTTCTCTGCCAGGTGCAGCAGTCAGTCAGGTAAAAATCGAAGGCGTTTTACATGAGTTCAGTTCCATCTCCGGTGTGAAGGAGGATGTGACTGAGATCATCATGAACATCAAGAACTTATCGATCAAGAACAACAGCGACAGCAATGAAGTGAAGACTGCTTATATTGAGTTTGAAGGCGAGGGAGTGATTACTGCTGCGGATATTCAGGCAGATCCGGATATTGAGATCATGAATCCTGAGCAGGTGATTGCCACCTTAAGCGGCGGGACAGACAGTAAGTTCTATATGGAGCTGACGATTTCCAAGGGCCGCGGATATGTAAGCGCTGACAAGAATAAAAATGAAGATCTGCCCATTGGCGTGATTGCGATAGATTCCATTTACACGCCGGTAGAGCGGGTGAATATGACCATTGAGAACAGCCGTGTAGGGCAGATTATTGACTATGATAAACTGACGCTGGATGTGTATACCAATGGAACTCTGGCTCCGGATGAGGCAGTCAGTCTGGCAGCCAAGGTGTTAAGCGAACATTTGAATCTGTTTATTGACCTTTCGGAAAATGCCAGAACTGCTGAGATTATGGTGGAGAAAGAGGACAATGAGAAAGAGAAAGTTCTGGAGATGAATATTGATGAGCTGGAGCTTTCGGTTCGTTCTTATAACTGTCTGAAACGTGCTGGAATCAACACGGTGGAAGAGCTGTGCAACCGTACTCCGGAGGATATGATGAAGGTCCGGAATTTGGGAAGAAAGTCCCTGGAGGAGGTTCTCGCAAAATTGAAGGAGCTGGGGCTTCAGTTAAATCCCAGCGAGGAATAAAGAATAGCAATTGTTTTTTCGTGCCGGGTCCGTAAGACCAATGATGCAGTGCCTGGTACAGCCAAACAAGAATGGATGCAGTCTGATAAGACCAATGGCGCGGACTGCACTCCGGATTATATGGAGGAAAATAAAATGGCAGGTTACAGAAAGCTTGGAAGAACTTCCAGTCAGAGAAAAGCTTTGATTCGCAGTCAGGTAACATCTCTTTTGTATCATGGAAAGATCCGCACCACTGAGACCAGAGCAAAAGAGATCCGCAAGGTTGCAGAAGGTCTGATTGCTATGGCAGTGAGGGAGAAAGATAATTTTGACACAGTGACTGTTACAGCAAAGGTTCCCCGCAAGGATGACAAAGGCAAGAGAGTCAAAGAGGAGAAGAATGGCAGAAAGGTGACGGTTTATGATGAGGTTCAGAAGGAGATCAAAAAGGATCAGCCTTCCAGGCTTCATGCCAGACGTCAGATGCTGAAGGTTCTGTATGGAGTGACAGAGGTTCCCTCCACACCCGCTGGCAGAAAGAAAAACACCAAGTCTGTAGATCTTCCGGCAAAGCTCTTTGATGAGATTGCGCCCAAATATGTGTCCCGCAATGGGGGATATACCCGTATTGTGAAGATCGGACAGCGTAAGGGTGACGGAGCTATGGAGGTTCTGTTAGAGTTAGTATAAGGGTTTTACCTGAATAATTTGAAAATGTATAATAAAAACAGCTGTCTTAGGCAGCTGTTTTTATTATGTAAAGGGGAGAGAGAAGGAATGAGAGGAATGAAAGAATTACCAATGTGTTTCGGACGAAAAAGTAATAAATTATCTGTATTTTTGGTAAGAATATTGTAAGTTGACCATAAGATTGCCCTGGTTTATAATAAAATTGTCAAAGAAATCAAAATGAGTTGCCGGAGAGGAATGAGAAGATGATGAAAAAGAGGAAGTGGATTTGGACAACAGCTTTGGCAGTGATTTTAATGTCAGCCAGCGTTATGAATGCGGCTGCAGCGGACCGTGTGATTACAAGTGTTACCATACGGGTCAATTCGAAGCTGGAGCCAGGAAGCACCTTGCCGGATATTGGGCTTGACAGTGGTTCCATAGACAGCGGAGATATTTCTGTATCCACCAGTACAGACCGATACACGGTTGACCGGGCTGAGTGGGTGACATCCACCTCCCGAACCATAGAGGTGGGGGATAAACCAGAGATGAAAGTGTGGCTGCGGGCTGGTTCCGAGGATTATTTTAAGGGAACCTACCGTTCCAGTAATGTGTCTGTAAGATCCGGAGATTTTGTCAGTGCAAAGCGGGAGGATTCAGACACGCTGATGGTACGGATTCGGGTACAGCCGGTCAAGGGGAATTTTTCACCGCCAGAGGATGCTTACTGGAAGGACAATGCCAGGGGAATGGCAAGGTGGGAAAAGCCGGAGGATGGAGATTCCGGCAAATATGAGGTGGTGCTGCGCCGGGGATCAGCAAAGGTGCATACAGCGGAGACTACCAGCACATCCTTTAATTTTTATCCATATATGACTACAGCAGGAACCTATTCCTTCCGGGTGCGGACGATTGCAAAGACCAGTACAGATGAAAATTACGGAAAGAGCAGTGAGTGGATTGAGTCAGATGAGCTTTATATTGCCAGAGAGGATGTGTCAGACGGATCTGGAAGGACGGAGGCAGCAGTGGGGCCTACGGGCAACACGCAGGTAGGATGGCAGTACCTGGATAATGAATGGTATTATTTTTATCCTGACGGCACCTGTCAGCGGGATTCCTGGCTGAATGTAAATGACCGTTGGTATCTGTTCCAGGAGGATGGGAAGATGCTGCGGGGATGGCAGAACAGAGATGGAAAGACATATTTTCTTTCGGAAAACGGAGATTTGCATACCGGATGGATTCAGGCGGAGGGACGCTGGTATTATATGAATCCTGTGGGAGGAGATTCTTTCGGAGCTATGCTGAAGAGCCAGTGGGCAGAGGTCAATGGAAAGATCTACTACTTAAATCAGGATGGAATTATGGTGGAAGGGTGGAATCAGGTAGGAGAAGACTGGTATTATTTTTATCCCGGAGAAGGGAATAAGGCAGTCAATACCTGGATTGATACTTTTTATGTAGATGAGAATGGAATTTGGAGAAAATAGGATTGGAGAGACTGCTGCAGACCAAGGGGAAGGCCCAAAGGTTTTGCAGCAGTTTTCTCTTGGAAATTACTTGACGGTAGTTGTAATATAGCTTAAAATTGAGGAACATATGGTTGCAAGCAGTAATAGTAAAAGCCGTCAGGAGGAAACAAAAAAGTGTCTATGGGGATTATTAAGGCATCTAAATTGATTTTTGATTATATCCGCAGAGATGAGGAGGACCGGATTGAGGAAGTGAACCGTGCCATTGACGGGCTGGACCTGGACATTCGGGAGGGTGACTTTGTGGCAGTGCTGGGACATAACGGTTCCGGCAAATCTACCTTTGCCAAACAGATCAACGGGATTTTGCTGCCAACAGAAGGAACTGTGTGGATTTCAGGAATGAAAACTACAGATGACAGCCATATTTGGGATATTCGGAAGACTGCAGGAATGGTGTTTCAGAATCCGGACAATCAGATTATTGGCAATGTGGTGGAGGAGGATGTGGGCTTTGGGCCAGAGAACCTGGGAGTGCCCACAGACGAAATCTGGAGGCGGGTGGAGGAGAGTCTCCAGGCAGTAGGCATGACAGCCTTCCGGATGAAGTCTCCCAATAAGCTGTCCGGAGGGCAAAAGCAGAGGGTGGCGATTGCCGGTGTTATGGCTATGAAGCCCAGATGTATTGTTTTGGACGAGCCTACGGCAATGCTGGACCCCAATGGACGGAAGGATGTGATCCGGACCATTCATGAGCTGAACAAAAAAGAAGGAATTACAGTGCTTTTAATTACCCATTATATGGAAGAGGTGATTGAGGCGGACCGGGTGATTGTGATGGATGACGGACATCTGGTCATGGATGGGACGCCAAGGGAGATTTTTTCCAGGGTGAAGGAGCTTAAGGAATATCGTCTGGATGTGCCGCAGGTAACAGAGCTTGCCTATGAACTGAAGAAAGAGGGAGTGGACCTGCCAGACGGGATTTTGACTATTGAGGAGCTGACAGAGGCTTTGGTTCCTCTTTTCAGGGAGCAGCAGGCAGACAGAGAGAACGGGATTCCTACAGGAGGACAAAGAGAACATGTCAATCAGGGCTGATCATTTATGTCATTTATACGGGGAAGGGACAGCTTTTGAACAGTATGCTTTAAAGGATGTGAGTTTTGAGATTGGGGATGGGGAGTTTGTGGGACTGATTGGGCATACCGGGTCGGGAAAATCCACCCTGATTCAGCATTTAAACGGGCTGCTTCAGGCCAGCAGCGGAAAGATTTATTACAACGGAGAAGATATTGATGGGGATGGGTATGACCGGAGAAACCTGCGGAGCAGGGTAGGGCTGGTTTTTCAATATCCGGAGCATCAGCTTTTTGAGGTGGATGTGCTGTCTGATGTATGCTTTGGCCCTAAAAATCAGGGATTATCCAGGGAAGAGGCAGAGGTAAGGGCAAGGGAGGCCCTGACTTTGGTAGGACTGGAGGAACGGTTTTGGGATAAGTCTCCCTTTGAGCTGTCCGGAGGGCAGAAGAGACGGGTGGCGATTGCAGGAGTGCTTGCCATGCAGCCAGAGGTATTGATTCTGGATGAGCCCACAGCAGGGCTGGACCCGCGGGGGCGGGATGAAATTCTGGATGAGATTGCAGCGCTTCACAAGGACAGAGGGATGACGATTGTGCTGGTATCTCACAGTATGGAGGATATTGCCCGGTACGCAGACAGGATTCTGGTGATGAATCATGGGGAGAAGCGGTTTGACGGACCTCCCAGGGAAGTGTTTGCGCACTACAGAGAACTGGAGGAGATGGGGCTGGCAGCGCCGCAGATTACTTATGTAGTTCACAAGCTTCGGGAGCATGGGATCTCCATACCAGAGGATATTACAACTGTAGAAGAGGCCAGGGATGCAATTTTAGAACTGCTAAGGCCAGAGAGGGCGAAAGCGTCCGGCAGGCAGACATGGGGAAAGGCAGGCAGCGGGGAATGATTCGGGATATTACGTTAGGACAATATTATCCAGTGGATTCAGTGCTTCACAGAATGGATCCGAGGACAAAGCTTTTTGGGACCATGGTGTTTATTATTTCCTTGTTTTTTGCCGGAAGTCTGGCTGCTTATGGTGTGGCTACTGTATTTTTGATTTTCGTCATTCGGCTGTCAAGGGTTCCTTTTGGATTTATGGTGCGAGGATTGAAGGCAATTTTGTTTTTGCTGCTCATCAGCGTCAGCTTCAATCTGTTTTTGACTCCGGGAACAGAGGTGTTTCGGCTGGGATTTTTAAAAATCACCTGGGAAGGGCTGCGTCTGGCAGGCTTTATGGCATTGCGGCTGATTTATCTGGTAATCGGTTCCACGGTAATGACTCTGACCACCACGCCAAATCAGCTGACGGATGGTATGGAAAGGAGCCTTGGGTTTTTAAAAAGAGTCAGGGTGCCAGTTCATGAGATTTCCATGATGATGTCCATTGCCTTAAGGTTTATTCCGATTCTGGTGGAAGAGACGGACAAGATTATGAAGGCTCAGATGGCCCGGGGGGCGGATTTTGAGAGCGGGAATCTGATTCAGAAGGCCAAAAATATGGTGCCTCTTTTAGTGCCATTGTTTATTTCTGCTTTCCGTCGGGCCACAGATCTGGCTATGGCAATGGAGGCCCGCTGCTATCATGGGGGGGATGGAAGGACAAAGATGAAACCTCTTCAGTATGAGAGACGGGATTATGTGGGATATCTAGTGTGTGCCGGATATTTGGCCGCAGTGGTTTTACTTGGATAGTCCGCCGCCAAAAAGGTGATTTAAAATCAGAAACTGTTCAGAAAGGGAAGGAAAAGATGGATTGTTGGACATTTTTAGGCATAGAGGCAACTGGAGATGAGGGAGAGATTCGAAAGGCTTATTTGGAGCGTTTGCCCGGATATCACCCGGAGGAGGATGCAGAAGGGTTCCGGCAGCTGAGGGAAGCATTGGAGGAGGCATTAAAGGAGGCAAAGGAGCTGCGGGAAAAGCAGGAGACCAGGGGAAAGGGAATCCTGATTCAAAGCGAGATGATGGGAAGGGAGGAGATTCAGGACTTCCTTAAGCAGGTGGAGACCGTGTATCAGGATTATGGACGCCGGATTCAGCCAGAGGAATGGAGAAAGGTTCTTGCTCTGCCGGTATGCCGGGAGCTGGAGACTCAGAGAGAGGCAGGTTGGGCTTTTTTAGGATTTTTGATGGATCATTTCCATTTGCCCCATTCCTGCTATCAGGTGTTTGATCAGATTTTTGGGTGGACAGAGGAAGAGGATGAGCTGTACAACCATTTCCCGGAGGGATTTCTGGATTATCTGTATGACCGGATTCGGGAGGAGGACAGCTTCCGGTATGATCTCTTTGAGATCCGGGAGGGGTTTGATTATGATGAATTTTGTGAGCTGTTCTTTTCTCTGAGGACTGCCCTGGGAGAGAAGAAGCGGGAGGTGGTGGAGGAGCTTTTAGGCAAGCTGGAGGCCATGGGTATGGAGCATCCGGATGTGTCTCTGCTTAGGGTCCGCCATGAGGCTATGCAACGGGGGAATGAGAAGCATGCCTGGGAACTGGCAAAGGAGCTGTTTGAAAAGGATGGGCAGAATCCCAGGAGTTGCTACTGGTATGTAAGGACTTCTCTGGATTATGAGGATTCGGGAGAAGACATGGAGATGTTGGGGGAGCTGATCAAATCTCTCATTGAACAGGAGCCGGAGTTTGCCGGGTATTGGCAGCTGATGGGAGACTTTTTGCGCAGGCAGGGGGAGCTTTCACAGGCTCTTACCTGTTTTCGTCGGGCAAGAGAGTGTTCGGAAGACCGGTGGGAATACATTGAAGAGCAGATTGTGGATACAGCTTCAGAGCTTTGCGACCAGCTGGAAAAGGAACCGGAATTTGACGACTGGTGGCAGCTGGCAAACATTTGTCATCTGGCAGAGCGGTATGAACGGGTGAGGGAGCTTTTGGAGGATCAGGAGCCGGACGAGGAAAAGAGGATGTCCTGGCTGTTTATGATGGCAAAAAGCTGCCATGAGACAGAGGATTATGAACTGGCGGCAAATTACCGCCAGGAAATATGGGATTTGTTTGAGGGCCAGGAGCGGCCTTTGCAGATGTATGTGGATCTGGCGCAGGACAAGAAGATGGCCGGGGACACTCAGAGAGCATTGGAAATCTATGAGCTGGCGGAGGAGGAATATCCGGGTGAGCCGGAGATTTATTACCGAAGGGCGGAAATTTTGTCTAATGAGGGTCTTTTGGCAGAAGCGGAGCGATTGTGTGATAAAGCATTGGAGATCGGATTTCACCGCAATGCATTTAACTTAAGAATGGAGATTCTTCTGGATAATGACCGGTATAAGGAGGTAAAGGATTCTGCAGAGCAGATTTTTGAACAGGGATATATCAGCGCCCAGATCCGCTATTATTATGTGCGGGCCTTGCGGGGGCTGGAGGAGTATGACAAGGCGGAAGAGATTTTAAAGGAACTGGTGGAGCATACCGGAGAAATCGGTGTATTATGTCAGGAGTATGCAGCAGTCTGTTCTGCCCTGAATCGTCCGGAGGAAGCCCTCAGCTGGATTGAAAAGGCCATTCAAGATCAGGACAGCTCGGTGCGCCGGTATATGAAGGGACAGTATCTCCATGATTTGGAGCGGTATGAGGAGGAGAAAGCCTGGTACCGGATGATGATGAGCCAGGGATTGGATAATTACTATATTCATTATCGTCTGGCAAAGGTTTTTCAGGCCCAATATGAGTTTGATAAGGCGGAAGAAGGGTTTCGGAAAGCTTTGGAAAGAGACAGTTCTTATGGTTTGGCCTGGGACAGCCTGGGAGATGTGCTGCAGGAGCAGGCCAAATGGGAGGAAGCAGCAGAAGCTTATGAGCAGGGGTGGAAAAACGGGAATTTTCAGGCGATTCGGGATTTGTGCCGGCTGATGAAACGGACTCGTCAGCATGAGCGGGCTTTGGAATATTTAAAGCAGGGGCTGGAAAGACAGCCAAATGACAGCAGTCTTCTGCTGATTCAGGCTAAGGTGCTGCGGGCTCAGAAAAAGTATCCTGAGGCAGTACGCAGCCTGGGACGTTATATGGAGGTAAAGCCGTCTCAGACTTCTCTGGCCTACCGGGAGATTGCTCTTTGCTGGGAGCGGGCAAAGGAGTATGAGAAGGCAGAGGAGTATTATCAGCGGGCAGTTGATCATGAGCCAAAAAGCGCCAGGAACTGGAGAAGCTTTGGTCAATATTATGCAGACCGGAAACAATACAAGGAGGCTCTTCCTTATTTGGAGAAGGCAGTGGAGCTGGAACCGGAAAGCACTTTTGGATGGATGAAGCTGGGAGAGGTATATGAGAAGCTGGACCGTCAGGAGGAGGCATTTCCGTGCTATGAACGATCTCTGGAAAATTATCAGAAGGAGATTGAATCAGATCCCAGAAGCTGCTGTGATTTGGAGGGTATAGCAGATGTGTTGATTCATATGGGCCGTCTGGAGGAGGCAGAGGAGATCATCAAACAGGTTATGTCCCTTCAAAACGGAGTTTTTACCTGCAATGCCCCCATGTGCTATGAGGGCCTGGAAGATATGGCAAAGATAGAAGAACGGCGGGGGAATCTGGAGAAGGCACTGGAGTGGATGGAAAAGGCAGGAGAATATTCTGTGACAGATTATTACCCCAAGGAGATTGCCCGGTTGAAGGCAGCTATGGGGGAATCGGATACATAAAAATATAAGAGATGTGCTATTGATCAGAGGGAAGTAAGATTGAGATTTCAGATCAAGGGAGATGAGGAGTCGGACAGATGAGGAAGCGGATTAAGCTTGTGGTGGCATATGATGGAACCAATTATTGCGGATGGCAGCTGCAGAAAAATGGAATTACCATAGAAGAGGTTCTCAACCGGGAGCTGACTGCTTTGCTGAAGGAGCCGATTGCGGTAATCGGCGCCAGCCGGACGGATGCAGGAGTTCATTCACTGGGAAATGTGGCTGTGTTTGACACAGAGAATCCCATGGCTTCCGACAAGATCTGCTTTGCTGTCAATCAGAGCCTTCCAGAGGACATTCGTGTTCAAAGCTCCCGGGAGGTTCCCTTAGACTGGCATCCAAGAAAGAAAAACTGCACCAAGACTTATGAGTACCGGATCTGGAACCGCCGGATTTTGCTGCCGACAGAAAGGTTGTATTCCTATTTTTGCTATTATCCTTTAGATGTGGAGCGGATGAGGCAGGCAGCCAGATTTTTGGTGGGAGAGCATGATTTCAAAAGCTTCTCCACTGCCAAAAAGGGAGTGGAGGATACGGTCCGGACCATTTATTCCCTGGATGTGGAGAAAAACGGAAGCTGTATTGTCATCCGCATTAGCGGAAGCGGATTTTTGTATCATATGGTGAGAATTATTGCCGGAACTTTGATGCGGGTGGGAACCGGAGCCTGTCCGCCGGAGGATATGGCAGCAATTCTGGCAGCAAGAGACCGCCGCAGGGCCGGAGATACAGCGCCGGCCCGCGGGCTGACTCTGGTAGGCATGGAATATGAAGAGGAACTGCCCCAGTGGCGGCGCAGGGAAAATGAGGATTGGAAGTATGACATTCTTCAGTCCCACATGAAAAAGGAGGGGATTGCTTATTTTCTCATTGAACGGTGCCGGGATTCAGAATGGGAATCCATGGTTCTGCGGAATGTTCACCAGGCATTTCGGGATGGGGCAAAGCAGGTGATGGTCACAGATTTGGAGAAGGACCGCCTGCAGTCAGGAAACCAGTATGGATATTATCAGGTGGAAAAGCCGGATTCAGAGTTTTTGGGGAAAGCCATGGCGTTTTTGGAGGAAGAGGA